>NZ_JBPCEP010000017.1:0-117740 GCF_050971705.1 Niallia sp. M35 | reverse complement strand
TGTTTTATTCGCCAATGGTAAGTTTTCTTGTACAAGAAAACTTACCATTGGAATGTCATAACCATTTTGCTTTAATAATATGTTTGACAGATGGCATTTCAATAATTCCTTCTCCAGAAGTAAAATGTCCGCCAGAAGGTAATAAAATAAAAGGAATTTCAAGTTTATTTGCTAAGGAATTCGAGATTTGCCAATCGACGATTTTATCGGTTCTGGATGAAATAAAAAAGGATGCTCCGAGTAAATGCTTGATTTTATCCAAATTTAATTCTTGCATATAGGGATCAAATTGTGGGAACGCTGCAATGGGTTCTGCAAATCCAGAAACAAAAATAGCCCCTTTAATTTGTACATTATGACGTAAAAGGTATCTTAAAAACGTAATACAGCCTAAACTGTGGCAAATAAAATAAACATTGTTCGGTTCTTTGATAGCTCTATCTAAATCAAGATCCCATTGCGTAACATTTGCAATTGTGGCATCTGTATAGTCTACTATTTGTATATGGAAGGAATTCTTAAATTCTTTTTTATATCAGAAAGCCAATTTACTTTTGGTGATCCGCCATATCCATCAATCAAGTATAATTTATTCATTTAATCTTCTCCTAATACTACGATTTAGAGTAATAAAAAAATAACATAGCGTATTCCACCAGAAGATATTTATAATTTCAGTTCTCCCTTTTTGATCGTTAAAAAACGGTTATTCCAAATAGATTCATGATGGTCAATAATATTATCTGCATTTAAAATAGAGCCGTTAATGGTACTATGAGTGTTTTGATAAAGGAGATTTTGCTGAAATCCCAAGCTATAGGCTGCTCTGATAGTAGTATCAAGACAAAACTCCGTTTGTGCACCAGCGAAAATAAGCTGTTCGATTGCCTTGCTTTTTAAATACTCTAAAAGTTCTGTTTTGTAGAATGCATCCCATTTTGATTTTTTAATTATCTTATCAGTAGTAGATAACAATAGATTTTGATGCAATTTCCAATCGTTCTTGCCCTCATAAAGCGCGGACTGCTCATTCGGATCTGTATGCTGAATAAAGATAACCTGAATATTTTTTTCATGTGCTTGCTTGATTAGTATATTGATGTTTTTTACTAGTTGAATTCTATCGTATAAATAGTTTTTGGGATGGTTAAAGAAAATTTCTTGCATGTCGATGATTATAAGAGCCTGTTTCATAAAATTCCACTTCCTGTTCGTTTCTTTTAAAGTATAGCAAATTGAAAAAGAGCTATACAAGGATATTTAAGATGGAAGCTATGGTTGCTTTGAAATTCATTCTTGTTTAAAAGTCAGAATTAATGAATATTTATATTGAACTTATGATAGATTCGTCTATAATTATAAGAACGAACATATATTCGCTGTAAGGAGGGAGTTAGGGTGAATACCTATATAGGTAGTGCACTAAATCAAATAGAAATAGCTTTAAAAACAACAATCGAAATGGTAGAGACTATAGAAGAGGCTGACCTACAGCAAAGGCCAGATGATAATAAGCGTTCAATAGGTGAGCTCTTAGAGCATATTGCCGTTATTTGTAAGGCTGATTTATTGATATCAAACGGTGCAACACAAAAAGAGATGGATGAATATTATTCGAGTGTTGCATTACTAAACATGCAGGATATAAAGAATGCTATTGCAGATAATTATAAAACATTAAAAGATATTTATATGAATCTCACAGAAATAGAATTACAAGAAAGGACTACATCATATTGGGGAGTAACCTATTCAAGGTACGAGTGGTTGTTAGAAATAGTCGCACATATCTATCATCATAGAGCTCAATTACATACACTACTTGTCTACTGCTGTGGAAAAGACTTAAATATCTCATTATTTGAATAAGGAACTTCCATAGATACATACATTTTTAATTAATAGGGAGGATAAAAGATGCCATACTGCAAAGTGAAAAATGCAAACATATATTATGAAGAAATAGGCGCAGGAATTCCCATTATCATGCTACATGGATTTACGCCAGATCATAGACTCATGAGTGGTTGTATGGAGCCTGTTTTTAAAGAGAACGACGGTTGGAAACGGATATATTTGGATTTTACCTGGTATGGGGAAAACTATGGATTATGACTTAATCAGTAATTCTGATGAGATGTTAAAAGCCGTTGCAAGCTTTATAGATACAAAGATTTCCAATCAACCATTTCTGATTATAGGAGAATCCTATGGCGGCTACTTAACTAGAGGAATCATCAAGCTCTATAAAGAGCAAATATTAGGCGCTGGATTCATTTGCCCGATGATTTTACCAGATAAAGAAAAGAGGACACTCCCAGAACACACGATTGTTTATGCCGATAATGAATTTTTATCCAACTTAGTAGAAGAAGAACGTAATGATTTCAAATCCAATCAAGTAGTTTTAGATGAATACAATTGGAAACGATACAAGCAGGAAATTTTATCAGGATGCAATATTGCTGACACAGCATTTTTGGATAAAATTCAAAAGAACTACGGGTTTTCTTTTGCGATCGATGATGTTCTATTTCAGAAACCAACTGTCTTTTTACTAGGAAAACAAGATTCTGTAGTCGGATATCAAGATGCGTTTGCGATTCTAGGGAATTATCCCAGAGCAACATTTGCCATTTTAGATCGAGCGGGGCATAACTTGCAGATTGAACAGACAAAGTTATTTACTGCGCATATGAATGAGTGGTTAGATAGGGTTGAAGAAGAGATGTAGGAAAAAGTAGTTTGATAGATTGGGATCAAAGGGGAGTAAAAGAGCAGTTATATTTTGCAAATTAATGTAAAATATAACTGCTTTTTTGGATGATTTAACTATTTTTCAGGGTAGAAATATACCCTGATTGAAAAAAAGTAGAAACGGGTAGAAAATAGATAATTATAAAAAAATCAAAAGGAAGAAATCTGTAGTAAAATGATTCATCTAAAGTGTACCACTCTTTAGAATATGACATATAATTTATGAAAAAGGTGATTTGTATAAAACATTTTTGGAAGCCATTCACATTTTTTGTGACAGTAAGCCTCTTTATTATATTTTTCCGATACACCGATATTTTTCAGGCGATTCGTGAAGGGGAGTTAAATTCGGTCACATCTGTATTTAAAGAGAATATTTCTTATGCACTTATTGTCAGTTTATTCCTTATGATTATCCAAAATAGCTTTACCGTTATTCCTTTAATTTTAGTAATTACCCTCAATTTTTACTCATTTGGCTTCATCTATGGCTTTTTATGGAGTTGGTTTTCTAGCATTATAGCCGCAATCATTATCTTTTTAGCCATTCGTTTTTGGTTCCAAGATTTCGTGATTAGAAAGGTGCAAAATCACCAAGAAATGTTAGATAAAATCGAACAAAAAGGAATGCGCTATGTGTTCTATGGAAGGGTTTTTCCGTTCTTTCCGACAAGTATTTTAAATATCATTGCTGGTGTAAGCAAAATATCGATACGACCTTTTACCATTGGCACAGCAATAGGCAATTTCTTTTACTTCTTTATCCTTGCGTTAATTCCTTATGGTGTTTTCTCTACAGATATTAATCCATTAGCATTAATCGTAATTATTTTATTGATAACAGGAATTTTTTATTATTTCAGCAAAAAGAAACCTTCCGTTATGGAAAGGGTAAAGGAAATAAGGAAAAGAGCATAAATTAATTTATTCCGAAAGGTAGATTACTACTTTTCGGCTTTTAATATGAAAAAAATATGAAACTATTTCCAATTATCCTACGTATATAAAATAGAATAGCTAGTGAGGGAGGAATACAGTATGTTTGGAATTATAATGTTGGTATTTGTGGCAATTATCGTGGCTCAAATTTTTTCTCGCAAAGAAAAGACAAACAATATAAATAGCCATAATTATCAGCCTTTTCAAGGAGAAATAGGAGATAGCTCACAAGCGTCTATCTTTGATGGAGGAAATGACTGCGGATCTTCCTTTGATAGTGGAGGAAGCTGTGGTGGAGAATAGGAATAATATCGCTGGAATTTTCTATTTATAAAGAAAAATCGAAACTTTTATACGATATCAATCGTCCAATAATAAAGAGGAATGAAAGGGGACAAAAAAGATCGCATGTTTATGGTGGTAACAATAATTGCTTTTATTTTTGCCTGTATTTGGGTTCTAATGGATACGATTTATTTTTCCAAACCACCAAAACCTGAGGTATTATGGAAGAATAATAGAATTCCGACAACAATTGGCTCAAATTGCTGGCAAGGTTCATTAAAAGGATCTTGTGTTGATTATGTCTATGCATCTCCTTGGGATATGGGGTTACAAAATGGTTCTGTCAAAGTGGAACCGAATTCAATTATTACCATCGACTTTAATAAAAAGCCATTAGCTGGGTCTTTACAGGTTGCAGAAGTATTTGAAGATGGAGAAGAGGAATTTATCAAGGTAGATAAAAATAAAATGACGGTGCCAGCCAAAAAAGGTACACATGTTTATATGATTTATGCTAAATGGGATCAAGGAAATCCCAATTATACGTTTTCTATTAGAGTCGAATAAGGTTGTCTAAACCTTGAGCTAGGGATAGACAGCCTATTTTATCGTGACGATACATATTTTATCTATAAAAAAGGAAGGGAAATGAATGAAAAATCATCCAATATTCAATTTGTTGATCGCACTAGTATTTTTAATATTATTTATTGCCAGTAAGAAGATATTCGCCAATTACTTAGCAGCACTTATTATTTTTGGTGCCTTTTTTTGTATTTACTTAGGACGGTCTATCCTTTCTTTAATCCGATATTTTGATGAGAAGAAAACAAATAATATATCTGTCAAAAGCAAGCATAAATGAACAGGAAATCCTGCAGTAATCCCTGTATGCTATTTTTAAGGATGTGATGAATGTGACATGGTTGGAAGGATTACAAAAAGCATTAACATATATTGAAAATAATCTGGAAGAAAGACTTGAAATAGAAGCGATTGCGCGTATCGCAAATGTTTCATTATTTCACTTTCAACGCACATTTACAATTCTTACGGATATACCAGTGGGAGAGTATATTAGACGACGCCGATTATCGATGGCTGGACAAAGTTTGCTTCATTCGAGCGAAAAGATAATCGATATTGCTTTAAGATATGGATATGATACACCAGAAGCATTTACGAAAGCATATCGCAGACAACATGGCGTAACACCAAGTGAAACGAGACGAGGAATTGGTAGTCTAAAAATATACAATCCACTAGTCATTCAAGTACAGCTGAAAGGGGCAGAACCAATGAAAGTAAAAGTAGTGGAGAAAGAGGCATTTACGATTGTCGGAATGAAAAAATCTTATACTTTTAAGGAAGATGAAAATCTCCGTGAGATTCCAAAACTGTGGGATGAAGTTAATAAGAATGGAACAGTGAACGAGCTTTTGATGCTGACTAGGGGAGAAATTCCAGGCGTTCTTGGCGTTTGTGTAGAGGAGTCAGAAGCAGCGGGTAAGGATATGGATTACTGGATAGCGGTTGCAACAGAGGATAAATCTGAAAAATATGATCAGCTCGTTATTCCAGCATCAAAGTGGGCAGTTTTTGAAGTGAATGGACCAATGCCGGAAAGTATGCAGAAAGTTTGGAAGCAAATATATTCAGAATGGATGCCGTCCAGTGGTTATCAACAAGCAGGATTTATTTCCTTTGAACGCTATACAGATGATGATCCGTCAAGCGAAAATTGCTACTCTGAAATATGGATTCCCGTTAAATAACAAAAAGCGATGGAATGACTATGCGGGCATAGGTCAGATACCATCGCTTTTTTCATAAATGGTGATTGTTATAGATTTAGAATATGTGAGTTTAAGAGAGAGGGATGCTAAATTTGGAGTATTGGAGGGAGATTCAGTATTTTAATATACGAATGAAAACCATTTTATAGAAGAACCGAAGGAAAAGTGGAGTTCAAAAAGAAGATGAAAGCCAATAATCAGAGGAACCGAGGGAAAAGTGGAGTTCAAAAAGGAGATGAAAGCCACTATTCAGAGGAGCCAAGGGAAAAGTGGTGATCATAACGGGAATGAAAGCCATTATTCAGGGTAACCGAAGGAAAAGTAGAGTTCAAAAAGGAGATGAAAGCCACTATTCAGAGGAACTGAGGGAAAAGTGGAGTTCAAAAAGGAGATGAACGCCAATAATCAGAGGAACCGATGGAAAAGTAGTGTTCAAAATCCCAGGAGTTCAGCCTACAAAACCTGGATGTTTCGCCATTGTTCTCCGACAGTGCATATCCTCTTGTCTCCATGCAGTTCTCGTTCTCTATTGTAAAACTATTATTATTGCCGCAAGCATCTGTATTTGCTGATGCACCGCCATTATTAATGGTTTGTCCTAGCATATTCATTTTCTCTGTAGGAGCTTCTCTATAAAATTCTTTCCCATGGTAGATTATCAGTCATCTTCATAAATTAGCGAAAAAATAAACAAATATGCATAGCCAGAATAATAGCAATAGATGAAATGGCAGCAACCAGAATATCTCTAAATGGATGGAATCTAGTTGTTGCCTTTTTTCAGTTGTCAATAAAAGGGATAATATCCGTAAGTAGAATAAACAGGATTATAGCCATATGGTTGTGTGTATGAAGGGTAAGTTTGGCCATAATTCCAATGTTGTTGTTGAGTCGTTGGTACATGGTGGAATGGCGTAATAATTAGAGGATTACCTGCAGTAAAGCCAGCAGTTGGAGTAACTGCACCAAGAGGAATAGCCCCGACACCCACTGCACCATGTCCCACTCCTGCAAAACCACCGGCTCCAATTGGACCAACAGCACCAATATGTCCACCAAAAGCTCGATTTTGAGAATTCATTATTGTTTCACCTCCTCCAATACTATATGTAGACGGAAATGATTGGCGCTTGCCTTTCTTTTATAAAAATAAAAAAGTATTGGATTCTTCCTAAAAGTGTGTGTATAATAAGAAAAAAATATAGGAAATCGTAGAAAAAGAGAGTAGCTGGTTGTAAAGCAATAGCGAATTAGGGACGGTGGAAGCCTAATGTGGAGCAAGCAGTGAAACGCACTTTGGAGATATCATGCTGAAAAGGGAGTAGGCATGATCGGTAACAGGCCGTTAACTGATTTAAGTGGTTATGAAAATAACAATTAGAGTGGTACCGCGGGAATTATATGCTCTCGCCTCTTCGTATGAAGGGGCGGGAGTTTTTTTATTTTATTAAAATATCTAATATAGAAAAGGAGAATATAGATGAACATCAAATCAGAATTAGCAAACGTATTAGCATCAAAATTACATGTAGAATTATCACCAGAAGCGATTGAACAGTTATTGGAAAAACCGAAATATGCTCATTTAGGAGATCTTGCTTTTCCTTGTTTTACACTTGCCAAAAAGTTGCGGAAAGCACCTGCGTTAATTGCGGAAGAACTTTCTCATAAGATAGAATCTCCGCTGATTGATCATGTTGAAGTAGTAGGAGCTTATATTAATATTTTCTTAAATCAGCAATTAATTGCCTCTAAAGTAATCAAGGAAGTTCTCGAACAAAAGGAGCATTATGGAGATTTACCTAAGAATAAGGGTGTAATGACAATTGATTTGTCTTCACCTAATATTGCAAAGCCATTTTCAATGGGGCATTTGCGTTCTACCGTTATCGGAAATGCTCTTGGCCTTATTGCCGAGAAAAATGGTTACACACCGATTCGCATAAATCATCTTGGTGATTGGGGAACGCAATTTGGTAAATTAATCGTCGCCTATAAAAGATGGGGAAATGAAGAGGAAGTGCGGAAGAATCCTATTAAAGAATTATTAAAGTTGTACGTGAAGTTTCATGAAAAAGCAGAAGAAGATCCCTCGCTAAATGAGGAAGGGAGAAAGTGGTTTAACTATCTAGAACAGGGAAATGAAGAAGCCATTAATCTTTGGAAATGGTTTCGAAAAGAATCGTTAGAAGAGTTTAATAAAATCTACAAACTATTAGGAATTACATTTGATTCCAATGATGGCGAAGCTTTTTTTAACGACAAGATGGAAAGAGTTGTCGAGTTATTAAAGGAGAAGCAGCTTTTAATAGAATCAGAAGGGGCACAAGTAGTAGAGCTTGAAGACTTCCCACCGTGTTTAATTAAAAAAAGCGACGGTGCGACACTTTATGCTACACGGGATCTAGCTGCAGCGATCTATCGTCAAGAAAACTACCATTTTGTGAAAAGTTTATACGTAGTTGGAAATGAACAAACTCTCCATTTTAAGCAGTTATTTCAAGTGTTAGAGAAAATGGGCTATGATTGGGCAAAAGGAATGGCTCATATTCCATTTGGTATGATGCTGAAAGACGGCAAGAAGATGTCAACGAGAAAAGGGAAAGTTGTTTTATTGGAAGAAGTGCTTCAAGCAGCTATTCAATTAGCGGAGAAAAATATCGAAGAAAAAAACCCTTCTCTTGAAAATAAAGAAGAAGTGGCAAATCAAGTAGGAACAGGAGCAATTATCTTTCATGACTTAAAGCATTATCGCCTAACCGATATTGAGTTTTCTCTAGAAGACATGTTGAAGTTTGAAGGAGAAACAGGACCATATATCCAATATACACATGCAAGAGCCTGTTCTTTATTGCGGAAAGGAAATTTCGTCCCACCAGCTAACTTAGACAACTTACAGTGGGATGAGGTAAGTTTTCCGATCGTCAAGCTATTAATGGATTTTCCGACGACCTTGGAAAAAGCGAATGAGCATTATGATCCTTCTGAAGTGGCAAAGTACGTTATCGATTTAGCGAAAACATTTAATAAGTATTATGCGCATATTCAAATTTTAGAGGAAAATAGTGGGAAAACAGCGAGACTTTCTCTCGTATATGCGGTAACAGTTGTTTTAAAAGAAGGCTTAAGATTACTTGGAATTGCTGCACCAGAGGCAATGTAATAGAAAGAAAATCCCTTGATTAAAGATGAATCATCTTGGCTAAAATGAGGAATAGCTCAGTTAAAGTACATTTGTCATAAAATGTTCACAGAATAGACATAATCTAAGCTGTTTTTTCTTTGAACGAAGTACCCCTATTTGATATGATGAAAGAGGTTAACACATTCAAAGTAGTGTTAACCTCTCTTTTTGCAAAACTGCAGAAATAAGGAAAGGAGATTTGAAATGATACATAAAAAGAAATTTATATCTGGATTAGTAGCATTAGCAGCTGTCTTCTTTATAGCATTACCAGTTAGCGCTCATGTTACCGTGAATCCATCCCAATCTACTACAGAGGCGTGGGAAACGTATACTGTAAGAATTCCAGTTGAAAAAGATGTGGATACAACAAAGGTAACGATTAAAATTCCCGAAAATGTGGAGTATAAAATGTATGAACCTGTCGATGGCTGGAAAACGACTACAACAAAAGATGATAATGATAAAGTGGCAACTGTAACTTGGGAAGCAGAATCAGAAGAGACTGCTATTAAGGCTGGTCAATATCGCGATTTTACTTTTAGAGCACAGAATCCAAAAGAGCCTGGCGATATAGCATGGGATGCATTCCAGTACTATGCAGATGGCAGCATTGTGGAATGGACTGGAGACAGTGATGCTGAGCTGCCTCATTCTATCACAAATATTGCTCAATCTAATGAAACGGTTGATAGTCATGGACACAGCACAAAAACGGATGATGCAGCAGATGATCAACAGAAAGACAAAGATGCCGAGCATGCAAATGAAGGTACAAATGTAAATACGATATTATCGATTATCGCTATTGTTTTATCATTAGCTGCAATTGTAATAATTTTTATAAGAAAAAAATAAGAACTAGTTAAAGAGTTCATTCCTTAAGAGAAGTTTAACTTCAAGGAATGGACTTTTTTTTGAGAATTTAAGGACATCGGCAGGGAATTGACCATATTGGTTCGAGTAGTAATAAAAAATATTGTATTCCACATAATAAATACATACTAAATAGAAAAAGGAATGATTATGCAAAATACATTACGATATATATCCATTGTATATCTAGTTCTTCTATCAGTTGGCCTATTTGCCCATGTGGAAATAATTCCAGGTGTTTTAACAATAGTCAAAAGAGATGCGTGGATTAGTGTGGTTATAGCGCTGATTGTTGTGCCGCTGTGGGTATTATTACTTCACAGAATTAATGGAATCGTACATACAGATTCTTTTATTAAAATAGTAAAACGGTATACCAGCACCATACAATACTATTATTTCTTATTACCATTAGGTTTATATATGTATATTAGTGCTTTTATAACAGCGAAAGATATTGTTTTCTGGTCACAATTAACTTATATGAAAGACTATAATATTTTTTTGCTTGGAGGCACTTTACTGTTTTTATGTTTGCTGTGCAGCAATTTAGGGCTATTTTCTATGGGGATATTGAGCACTATTTTATGTCCGATAGTGATTTTCTTAGGTTTTTTTATTTCTTTTGCAAATACGGAGAATAAAAACTATGAATTATTATTGCCCGTACTAGAAAACGGATTTATGCCTGTTTCAAAAGGGCTCATATATACGCTATTACCAATAATAGAGCTTTTTGTCATTCTTTTTCTTTCATCCATAGTAAAAAAATCAATCACAAAAAAGCAGCTCTTTGTGTTAAATGTTTTGATTATTGGTTTAATGATTGGACCGACAATAGGGGCGATTGTCGAATTTGGACCAGAGCTTGCTTCCCAATATCGCTATCCAGCATATGAGCAATGGCGGTTAATAGCTATTGGAAAATATATTTCACACACCGATTTTTTTGCGATTTATCAATGGTTATCGGGTGGCGTGGTTCGGATCAGTTTATTTGTTTTACTAACAAGCCTTATATTTACAAAGGATGAAAAGAATAGCAAGCTGTTAACTTTTCTTTATATTTTTTTATTTATTGCACTGCTTATTCCAGTGGATCAAAGTATATTTTCCGAGGTTGTTTTCCTTTATTTTAGACCAGTATCCTTAGTATTATTGATCATCCAGATAGTATCTTTAACTCTATTTATAGGGAAAAGAAAAAAAGTGACTAGGAGTTGAGTTTGTGGATTATCCTCTTTTTACGTCAGAAGCGTTAAAACAATTATTTAATGAATCCTCTGATATTATGGTGAAAGAGGATAAGGGAGAATTACAGATTATCATGGTCTACTGTGTGCCACTAACAGATACAAGCATGATTAAAACCATACATTTTCCAGTATTAGGGGCGGAAGAGTCGAATATCTATCAATATGTTCAGATGGAAAGCTTTAATAAAAAGGAATTTAATCGAGAAAAAATTCAAGAAGAAGTTTTTTCCGGAAAGCTACTAGTTATTCCCCCAGGAGAAAAACTTTATCTTTATGATATAAAGAAGTTTCCCAGTCGACAACCTGATGAATCTGTCGTAGAGGTATCAGCGATCGGCCCAAAAGATGGCTTTGTAGAAGATATAAATACAAATATAGGCTTAATTCGTAAAAGACTACGTACCTCTTCTCTCATTATAAAGGAATATACAATTGGAAAAAGAACAAATACAAAAGTAGGACTTCTTTATATGAATGATATTGTGAATAATGAAATTCTCGCTGATATTAAGGATCGCCTTTCTCAGGTAGATATCGATGTTTTAACTAGTTCTAATATTTTAACGGAATATCTGGAACCGCGGAAGTTTTCTTTAATCCCAACTATCCACTATTCTGGAAGAGCGGATTTTATTGTCCAGGCCCTAAATCAAGGTAGATTTGCCATTGTGGTGGATGGTTCACCCACAGCATTAATTGCGCCTGTTGATTTATCCCTTTTATTTAAATCGGCAGAGGATGAAAATTCAAGTTTTTATTATACTTCCCTGCAGAGAACCCTAAGGATTATTGGAATTTTTACAACCATTTTGCTTCCCGGTTTTTATACAGCAATTATTACCCATCATGTAGGACAATTGCCATTACCAATCCTAGCAACAATCTCTGTATCTAGATTAGGATTGCCTTTTTCCCCTTTAATTGAATCGCTTCTTATGGTTGTAATGTTTGAATTGTTTTTTGAAGCCGGCTCTCGATTGCCAAAAGGGATCGGACAAACAGTTTCTGTCCTTGGTGGCTTAATCATCGGTGATGCTGCGATAAGAGGGGGAATCACTTCTCCATCTATGCTTGTAATAATAGGAATAACCGCGCTAACAAGCTTTACATTAGTAAATCGCTCTTTGGCAGGAAATTTATTTTATTTTCGTGTTTTTGTCTTATTAATAAGTTATTTTTTGGGCATTTACGGTTTTTTCTTAAGTTTTATTTTCATCATCTTGTATATAGCAAGGTTAGAATCCTTTGGTGTTCCAATGTTCTCCAATATAACGACGCCTTATGGAAAAGATATTTTGTTTACGTTTCTCCGGATACCTAATAATCTTCTAAAGAAAAGA
This sequence comes from Niallia sp. M35, assembly GCF_050971705.1. Taxonomy (NCBI): domain Bacteria; kingdom Bacillati; phylum Bacillota; class Bacilli; order Caryophanales; family Bacillaceae; genus Niallia; species Niallia sp. M35. Next base: position 105,307 of record NZ_JBPCEP010000017.1, on the reverse strand, counting down.
AATGCTGGTTTGTCCATTAAAGATGAAAAAAGAAAAGGTGACTAAATGAAAAAAATAGTTATTGCTTTCGTTTCTCTTTTCTTCCTTGCAGGGTGTACAAATATTAAGGAAGTTCAATATCAAGCATATGCGGTTGGTTTAGGGATTGACTATAAAGATAACCAATATATCGTAACCGTTCAGTTTTTGGATTTTTTAAATGTTGCCAAATCAGAACAGGGAAAAGGGGATCAACCTAGTAAGGTGTGGTTAGGAAATGGGACTGCCAAGTCGATTGAAGATGCTATCGACCAAATAAATAAAGGAATTCAATTACCTTTGAATTTCGACCAAGTGAAAGTTATTGTATTCGGAAAATCTCTGTTGAAAAGCAAATTAAAACCAACATTAAATGCCCTTGATTCTAGCTATAATATTAGATTGACCGGGAAGGTTTATGGAACAAACCAGGCTATTGAGGATATATTCACGGCAAAGATTCCTTTTTATTATCCATTTAATGAGTCGCAAATAAGTTATCCAGACGCCATGCAGCATCAAAGCTCTACGGTTCCTCCTTTAACTTTACAAAAATTCATGTATCAATTTAACGAAAAAATTAATACCATTCTTTTGCCATCACTAGAGGTTAATAAGGAAATTATAAAAGAAGACCAGAAAGATTATGTTGTTCCATCCATTAATGGAGCGCATCTATTTAAAGAGAAAGAATGGAAAGGCTTTTTAAACACCGATGACTTATCTGGATATATCCGGGTAAACAATGAAACCGAACGTACTAAGTTAAATATCAATAATGATGATAACGAAATGGAGATAGAATTGATTAAACCGAAATTAAGACAAGTAGTAAATAAAGATAAAAAGAAATATTCTTTTGGGCTTAAAATAAGAATAGATGCAACTGTTCTGAGTTCGAATGAAAGAACAAATGCTAATAAAATGAAAAAGCAGTTAAAGAAACAACTTGTCGAAGAAATATACACTTCTTATGAAAAAAGCAAAGAGATTGGTGCAGATATTTATCAATTTGAGAACTACCTTTATCGATATCATTGGGATATATGGAAATCATCTGAAGAAGATGAGTTTCCGACGCTAGATATTGATGACATTGAAATCAACGTGAAAAACTTTAAGAGTGTTCCTAAACTCCATTCAAAATATCAACCATAAGAAACAAGCTGCACATTTGTAGCTTGTTTGTTTTTTGTCATACTATTGATTGACGCAAGAACTACAGGTAGAGTATGCTAGTCTAGTTTAAGTAAATGAATCATCCTAAATTTTCAGGATTGTCCACATATAAGGCTACAATATAACCGCAGTGACCACAATACTTTGCTGATATTGTAGAGGAATTCTTCCTACGGTTTTTTTCGGGATACATATGAACTTGACCAACAGTTGCTGCCATTACTCCTTTTTTTATTTCTTCACTATTGCATTTTGGGCATATATTATTTTTCATACGAGAGTCCTCCTTGTTTATATGGATCAATAATTACATTGTAACATGGTAAATCCCTTCCTGAAAAATAACAAAGTTACGAAAAGGTTGCTGTCAATTGTATTAGCGGAACTAGATTAAGATTAGCTGACAAACTATCCAAGCCTATAAAATAATCTCAAATTTATAAGTAAATATGGTTGGAGTAATGAACTTAAGATAAAAAAGGTATGTTGTATCGAAAGAACTCAGTGTTGTTTAATGAGGAGAAATTAAGCTATAATGAAACAACATAAAAACGAGATAGCTGTCTTATATGGAGACAAAATAAGGAAAAGAAGTGTGGATACAATGGAGTGGAAACCTGATCGACAAGTAAAAAAAGCAATATATAAGCAGCTGGCAGACTATATTGAAAATGGTATCGCAGATGGATCCTTTCCCTTAGATAAACCGCTGCCATCGGAAAGAAAGCTAGCAAAACTGCTAGAATTAAATAGAAGTACGGTAGTTGCTGCATATGATGAGTTAGAGTCGAATGGATTAATTGAAAGAAAACGCGGCAGCGGAACAATGATAAGTAAAGATATATGGGGAATAACCAAGAAACGTGTTCCTAGCTGGAACCGATATATAGAAGCGGGATCTTTTCTTCCTAATGTACCTGTCATGCAGCGGATACGAAAAGAAATGGCAGAACATGATTTAATTAATTTAGCTAGTGGGGAACTTTCTGAAGATCTTTTCCCTTTAAATTCATTGCGAAAAATTACTTCTGATCGAGCTTACATAGGATCATTGGGGTACGATCATCCACAAGGAAGTGAAGTGCTAAGAAAGACCATTACCAATCATATGGAGAAATATCGTGGTTTACAAACAACGCCTTCTTCTATATTGATTACATCTGGAGCCCAGCAGGCTTTACATTTGGTTATTCAATGCTTGCTGAAACCTGGCGATGCGGTAGCAATGGAGGACCCATCTTACCATTATAGTCTTCCGCTATTTGAATCAGCCGGAGTTAAACCTTATTATTTGACTGCAGATGAAAATGGTATAAAACCTGAGGATTTAATCTTATTACACAGAAAACACCGAATTAAGATGATATTTCTAAACCCAGCTTTTCAAAATCCAACTGGCGTATCTCTCGGTCAAAAAAGAAGAAGAGAGATTTTAGAAATTTCTTCTCAATATGGTATTCCCGTGGTAGAGGATGATCCATATAGTTTAACTTCTTTTAGCGGAAAGCCATTGCTTCCGCTAAAATCGATGGATCAAAATGGCAATGTATTATATATTAGCTCTCTCTCCAAAATTGTCGCCTCTGGTCTGCGAATTGGCTGGATTATTGGACCTAAGCCAGTGATAGAAAGGTTATCCGACGCAAAGCAGCAGATTGATTTTGGCCATTCTAGTTATTCTCAATGGGTAGCAAACGACTTCTTAGAATCACCTTCCTTTGCAGTCCATTTAGATAATTTAGTTAAACAACTTGAAAACAGAAGAAATCAAATCATCGAAAGCTTGGATACTTACTTAAAAGAAGAAGTGGAATTTCTAACACCTAATGGTGGGATTCACCTGTGGTGTAAAATAAAAAACGCAGTCAATGAAAATCGCTTATTAGAAGAGTCGTTAAAAAATGGTGTTATTTATGCGCCTGGATCTACAATGGGGTCAAACGCTAACTATGTTCGTTTTACGTATGCGAAAGAGACAGAAAGCAATATTGATGAGGGGATAAGGAGATTTGCTGCAGCGCTTAAATCCAGTAGAGAATAATGGGGGAAAGATGCAAGGATAAAACTTGCATCTTATTTTTATCCCATGAGAAAAAAGTGGATGGTCAACTTATATGGGAATTGGATGGTCTATTTAGAGAGGAAATTTAGTACTATTAATAACGTAGAAATATTAATTGAATAAGTAATGGAGTGAATGGAAATGACCTGGATTACTATTATAGCATTAGTGTTCTTTTGTATAATAAAAATTTTAATGACGTGTTTGCCAACAGGAGTAGTGGATTGGCTGTTGGATAAATATAGATTGCATTTAAAACTTAATAATATGGAAACAGAAATAATCTACAATGAAATGAAAATAGATGGAGAGAATAAAGAAGCAATTATTAAGATATTCAACGAAGCGATTGTTAGAGAAAAGTATAGTTTATATCCAGGAAGTGAAGAAACATATCTTAACGCTAAAAATGCGGAGTATTCTCTTGTTATTCATACAAAAAAAGGGAATAAGAACATAAACTTATTTTTGAATAGTTATCAAGACCATGTAGATATTGTGAAAAAGTACAAAAATAAAATGGTTGCATATAGCACCTATCCACTTCAACTAGATGTTTTAACTAAAAAATAAAATATATTTTTACAAATTTATAAAAAGCTACTAAAAGGCTAAGCATTTTCTGCTGCCAGTTTAGTAGTTTTTTTATGCATTTTTTGAAAAAAAATATATTAAACAATAATGACAAGGAAATTGGCAAAAAATGTCGAATTTAATACATATAATTTTATTTTGGAGTGTTGCATATAATGGAATTTCTTGTTGACAGTGAGTACTTTAATAGAGCGATAACAGATGTGAGCAAAGCAGTATCCCAGAAAACGCCATTTCCTATTCTTTCAGGTATCAAAATAATGGCTACTAAAGAATCATTAATTGTTATAGGAAGTAATGCTGATATCATAATTGAACAAGTAATTCCGATGGAAATAGATGGAGTACAAGTGCTAGAAGTAAAGGAGGTAGGCAGTGTTGTACTATCAGCAAAATATGTAAGTGAGCTTGTGAGAAAATTGCCGGGTAAAATTCATCTAACAGTAAACGAAAAGCAAATAGCTACGCTTAAAGCGGATGAAATCGTGACAACACTTAATGGTTTTCATGCAGAAGAATATCCAACGCTTCCAAGTATGGAAGAAACAACGCATATTAGAATAGAAAGCACCGATTTAATCGAGATGATCAACCAGACAGCTTTTGCTGTATCAAAAAGTGAAGCGAGAGCCGTTTTGACTGGCGTTAATATGTTATTCGAAGATACAAAACTTACATGTGTAGCTACTAATTCTCATCGACTAGCATGGAGAGAGCTTCCAATTGAATCTGGTGTAAGAGGTGCATTCATCGTGCCAAGTACAAGCCTCCATGAGCTGACCAAGTTAATGCAGAAAACAACGGGAATGATTAAAATATTTGCTACAGATCGCTATATTGTATTTAAAACGAATTCAACTACTCTTTATTCTCGATTAATCGAAGGGAATTATCCTAATGTCGCTGGATTATTCCCCAATAACGCAAGGACAAAGATTACAGTTAATACAAAACAGCTGTTAAAAGGAGTAGATCGAGCTTGTCTTTTTGCAAGTGAATGGAAGAATAACAATATCCACATGGAAATAAAAGATGGTTCGAAATTAAAAATCACCTCTAATTCCTCGGAAATTGGAAAAATAGAAGAAATACAACCGATCAATAAGCTTGCTGGAGAAACAGATTTAAGCATCTCTTTAGATGGAAGCTTCCTTATGGATGCATTAAAAGCAATAAAGGAAGAAGAGATAAAAATCAGTTTTGGAGGTTCCATGAGACCGATATTAATGGAACCAGTTGGAAACAATTCATATTTGCATTTGATTTCACCGGTTCGCTCTTATTAAAGTCCTTTTGATTGGATCATTTGTAAGACACATCAATGAATGAAAATAAAGAAAGAAGGAAGCGTTATATGATATTAGAAGCTGTGCTGTTACAAGTTAAGGAAGGAATGGAAGCAAAATATGAAGAAGCATTTCGCGAAGCATCGAAAATTATTTCTTCTATGAATGGGTATATTTCTCATGAGTTACAGCAGTGCTTAGAAGTAAAGGGAAAATATTTGCTGCTTGTTCAATGGGAAACATTAGAAGATCATACAATTGGCTTTAGACAATCGAATGAATATCAGGAATGGAAAAAGCAGCTACATCATTTTTATGATCCGTTTCCTACGGTTGAACATTTTAAAAAGGTGAAACTTTAACCTAGATGCATAAGTATTTCGCATGAAATAAGAAAATTAGTTTAGTTAACTATTAGGAGAAAGAGCTATGACAAAAGAATTTACTGCCTACCATATTGTCACAAATAAAAAAATGAAGCTTGGTCAGATCATTAACTTTGATGAGCATCAAAAAAATACTTTACACCATTTCTTTTTTGAAAAAGAACAATTAAACAATCAAAATGAAGACTTTATGCAAATACTTAATAATCATTTTCGGAAACAAGTTTACACTTAGATAAAGAGAATGCCGAAGTGGTTGTTCAGTATGCAGGGCACACCATGAGAGCAATTAGAGAAGTAATAGCTGAAATGGTGAGACTCCAGGATTTTCCTAATCATCCGTCTAGATTGTCTTGCCTGTATGCTGCGAAAAGCTATGAGGATGTCTTAAAATGGAAAGCACTTTTTGATTCCTATAATCGCAAAGTATTACAAATTGTGAAACTTCATGTGTCTGGAAATTATTTTGAAGGAGACGGAGAGCTTCTGCCTAATTTAGAGGCTGTTCCTTTCCATAAAAAAATGGAACAAGCGAGAGAGTATTGGAAGGGGAATGCAAAAAATGAACTTCCAGAGCTTTTGATAAATGGAAGAATAGAAGTAATGGAGATTATTCATGAATATTTAGATGAAAGTAAGTCGTGAAAATTCGATAGAAGAATGTTTTAGAAACCCTCGTGGGCGGCAAACGTATGAAAGGAATAAATAGCGAGGGTTTCATAAAGGGAAAATCTATTGTTTGCAATAAATACATTACCATCTATTAATGGGATAATCTAATTGCTTATATGCTAATTTTATAGGAGGGCTTGAAATGAAAAAAGAAAAAGATGCTCCTGAAATAAGAAGAGAAAAAATGAGGCAAGAAGAATTGAAACATCCATCTAGTAGTATGCACGGCAGCAATCTTGCTGACTTAGTGGGCGGATTAGGATGGAAAGGTACTGGAATACTCATTCTTATCATAATTGTGGGGGTAATCATTTATGCTGCCCTCTTTCAATAAAGCTGTCTGGCATTTAATGAGAGACCGCACTATTCTATATAAGCTTTGGGAAACAAAATAGTGAAAGCTAGAATCAACTGTAAGAATAGAGATTTAAGCGAAAAGAGGAGTATTAACAGTGATTAATTTAACTTTAATGAATGCAGGTGAATATCAAGGATATCTGTCTAGTGCAATTAAAACGTATGCGGAAGAAAAGGTTTTAGCAGGAAATTGGAAAGAAGAAGAGGCACTTAAGAAGGCAGAGGAGGAATATACAAGACTTTTGCCCCAAGGCGAGAAGACAGAGAGTAATTTTTTATACACCATTCGAAAGGGGGATGAGGCAGTCGGCATTATATGGCTTGCACAAAAGTCTGAAGAACTAGGGTTTATTTATGACATTTATATACTAGAAAAATACCAAGGAAATGGATATGCTAAGGAAGCTTTAAAGAGTATAGAGAATGTTGGTCAGAAACTAGGATTGAAAAAAATAGGTCTCCATGTTTTTGGTCATAATAAAGTAGCCAGAGGATTATATGAAAAACTAGGATATGAGACCACAAATGTATTGATGGAAAAAGACATTTAATTTACATCCATGAACGGAAGGAGTTAATGGTTTCATGGAACAAACTGTAAAAAGTAGAGTTTGATTTTCTTTTAGTAGTTAGGATTAATAAAGAAGTAGAAGGTTTGATAAGCTATTTACAATTAATTTAATTATCCAATACAAAAAATTAGATTAAAGTAATTAGTATTTTCCCTGCTCTTTGGAGTGGGGACTTTTTTATTTTGTTAATATAAACTATATGTCTGATTTACATGTTAATAGAAAAGTGTAATATTACCGTTAAAAAAAGGTAGTAAAATGGTTGATTTTTGGAGTAAAATGTTTTTTATGTTAATAAATTACAAAAAAGAGAATTTTTTTAGATTGAGAGTTAGTAGAGTTGTTTTAGCTATTATTATTGTATTTGCTTTGGATCAATAACACCGAGTTTTACTTTTGCTAGTGAGAATGATGCTAAAATGGTAGAACTAAATAAACAGTTGGATATCATTTATAGTCAATTAGATGATAAGGGAGAAGCTTCTGATGAATCTGTTAATAAATTGGAAGAAATCCTGAATGAATTGGGATTGATACAAGCGTTATAGGTGAAGATGTTCTATATGCAGATGCTGGTATGTATAATAAAATGGGTTTTGGTGAGTGGAAAGAACTTGGAAGTGGATGGAAGATGAGATTTGAGAGACCTTATGGATCTTCTGCAACTACATATCACACACATGTAAAAGGAAAGGTTGGTAAGAAAGTGGTTGAGGCTAAAGAATCTCTTGACGGACATTCTACTCATGGTAAAGGTAATACAATGAACGATTAAAAGGCCAAAGAAGAAGAGGCAAAAGCGGAAAAAGCAGGGGATAAAATGAAAGCTAAACATCTGGATTTTAAGAAAGTAACGCATGTTGTTATTGCTATTGATATATTTGTTGCCGTGGTGGGAGTAATGCTATTTGCACCAATTGTAATAGGTGCATGGGCAGCTGTGTTTTTGCCATAGTATAATAGAAAGGATAGATATTATGAGATTACCAGAAGTATATTTAGTTGGAGAACTTAGATTAAAAAATCATGAAATTTATCGTATAATGCACAGTAAGAATGATGGTTTAAATTACTCTATTGGTTTCCTTTTAATTGAAGATTGTAATAGAAAGACAGAATTAAGTGATTATCCTTTCTTAATCGACGTATACAAAAATAATCCATCCAAGTTTGAGGGTGGGGATAATATTTTCAAAGTTAAAGCGATCCTTTCAGAGCCAATAGATGAACAGGATGAAAGTGTTTTAGAGCATATAGGAATTAGTTTGGTTGAATTTAAAGAAAAAGTTGATTGTATTTTCTCTGTCATAATTAGAGATGACTTGGATGAATGGATAGATATGCTTGATGATAAACCATATACTGCTTATACCGAGTTATTGAAATATACAGAAGAGAAACCGAATGTAGAAAATTACTCTAAGGAAAAATTAAAGAGGTTACATCAAGAATAGTTACTATAGTAAGTAATCCCATCTTATCATTATGAGAAGGGATTACTTTTGTAGTTTTTTATATTTTCATTACATACTTTTTATTAAGTGGTTATAAGTGTATATTTTTATAAATTTCGTGAATGGAAATAATCTTACTAGGAAAGGAAATAATATTCCGAGATTAGTAAATAATAGTTGCCAAATCGACACAGGTGAGATAGGTCATTAAAGCTTACAATCGAGTAGGGTATTTTTGTGAGAGAAAAGGGGTTTATTCCCATAATAAAGAAATCTCCTATAGAAAGGAGGGATAAAATGACCGACTTTGAAATATTGTTGCAGCTTAATGAACAGTATGAATCCGCGGAAGACTCCACAGATTTAAACATCTAATCGATACATTCTTAGAATCATTTCCTGCCGATATATAACTCTTAACCAATTCAGAAATATCATTTGTTTCATTGTAAATTACTTATCTTAGAGTAACTTTATTGACGTTATCTCTAATCAATTTATCACAAGCAATTTTAGCAACTCGAGCTGCTTCTTTATCCTGATCTATTTCATATTCGAATGAATCAACTTTATAGTTCCTAGGTGAAAAAACTTTATTGGTTTCCGAAACTTGATAACTTGTAGGATAATGAATAGCAATATGTGCATTGTCATGATTTTCTTATTAATAATAAAAATGCTCTCAAAAGAGACCATTAACTTTTTTTACTGGTACTAAAGCAAAACAATCCCAAATGATAAAACTAGACCAAATTGTTTTTCCATCAGTATGCCCAGTTTTATCATGTGAATTTTTATGTACTAGTTGAATTTCTCCTGTATTTTGATGGTGGTGTATTCTAAAATTTGCAGGTTTAATTCCTTTATTTATATCACTTATCTCCCGTTGAGTAAACTGCTTTTTAAAGGTAGTATATTTATAATACAAGCTTGAATAATAGTGATAATAGGAAAAATCAAACATATTTAAAAAGGAGAATAATTATGAATGTTTGGAATATTGAGATCGATGATTATACTTTGGATGACTTAGTTCAAGATGATATTATACTTGCAGAAAAACATTTTAATGTAAAATTACCTAAAGCATATATTGATTTATTAAAAATTAAAAATGGTGGAACACTACAATATAATGCACTGCCAATAAAACAGAAGCATCAGGAAGATGACAATTATCTTATAATAGAATATTTATTTGGAATTAAGCGGGGAGAGGGAATACTACAAACAAAATACTTTGTGGAAGAATGGAAAATTGAACGGGAAAATATAATAATACTTAGTGGAGATGGTCATGAGTGGCTTGCATTAGATTATAATGAGTCTTCTTCAAAGCCAAGTGTAATCTACATATTTTCAGAGGAAAATAAATTTATCCATTTATTCGATTCATTTGATGAAATGTTAGATAATTTGTACATATATGAGGAAGAGCAGGAAGAAGAAGAGGGTGCTATTGTTTTTACCTTAGAAGAAGCTAGAAAACTAGTAAAAAGTAGTGATACTACGGACGTTTTAAATGGTATCAGTGCTTATGAAAAATTATATGGGGAAGATGGAAAAGTTCTTAAAGAACAACTTCAGAATTTATTAGTTTTAATAAAAAGTGAAAATGAAATTATTTCAAATGAAGCAGGGAGATCTGCATGGTATTTAATAACCTATGAGTTAACAGATGATAAACAATTCATAAATGAAATAGCAAGAATATTTGGGGAAAGTACAAATCCAGTATTTAAACTATTCAGAGAAGAGATATTAGAATATATTGAGGATAAAAAGTAATTCGAGATTATTACAACGTGCTATTAAAAAAACTTCCTCTTGGTGCTTAAATATTTTTGGTTCGCCAACCGAAAATAAGTAGCCAGGAGGAAGTCCTTATGTCAAAAGAAAATAATAGTTTAGTACACACAACTTGTAATTGTAAGTATCACATAGTATTCGTACCAAAATATAGAAGACAAGTTATTTATGGGAAAATAAAGAAAGATATTAGACAAATCTTGCGCACATTGTGTGAGAGAAAAGGCATGGAGATAATAGAAGGAACTGCGTGTAAGGATCACGGTTAGTGAGCATCCCGCAAAAATTAAGTGTATCTGCTTCGTAGGCTATCTAAAAGGAAAAAATAGTTTGATGATATTCGATCGACATGCGCAACTAAAATATAAGTATGGAAATCCAAAATTTAGGTGTACACGATATTATGTAGACACGGTAGGGAAGAAATAAGAAGGTAATAGAAGAATATATACATAATCAAATACATGATGATCTAGTTGCAGAACAATTAACGATGATGGAATATATCGATCCATTTATAGGTGAAGAAGAAAAGAAAAAGAAACGAAAAAATTAAGGGGAGAGTGCCTTTGAAATCGGGCCAGTAGAAGTAGAACAATTGGCGAACCTTTCAGTAGTCCTTTAGGATTTGGTCAGTAACAAAGGCTTTTAGCCATAGAGAAAACCACCCGTTCTCACCGGTGGTACTTATTTTGTTGGATTAGGTATTATACCCATAATGACGGCAATATTTCTTATCACTGAAAAACCATTGAGAATGGAAGAGAAGCTTAGCTATTATAAAGAAGTTCATTGGCCCTAGAATAGTTCTTTATACCATTGGTTTTATCTTATTTATTTGGATAACTGTACAATTGTTTATTATCCAAGAAGTAGCTGTTATTCACATCTTTTACCTCTTCTTAGCTATGGTCATCCAACTGCTAACCCTCCTTCCGTCTGTTAAAGCTTATTACTCCAACAATTAGTTATTGGAAATAGAAATTTAGTAGTGAAAGAATACGCGGATTTTAAATGTGACTTTGCATTGAACCTTTTAACAGGAAGTAGTAAGGAACTTAATATAGTATTCATTCGTAGATTATATTAAATATGTATTTATGGAGGGGAACTATGTTTAAAGTAAAACCCCAATGTTCTAATTGCGGTAAACATATTGAAAGAAATGAAGTAGTTTTTGTCAAAATGCGCTATCCAGAGCGAAAAGGGATGACCGAAATAAAGGCTTTTATCCAAAATGAAGGAAAATTAATTTGTGAAGCTTGCTTTAATACTAAGCAATTTTAAGCAAAGACAAATGGAATGGGATTGGGTGTTTTTCGTCATTACCGTTATATAATCATTAATTTTTTAATAAATTGCTAATTAGGAGACTTAAAAATGTATGAAACTAGATGGGCAACTTACAACGAACTGAATATTGTGGCAGAATGCTGGTATAAAATGGCTTGTGAAATGGGAGAAATCGACAGAATTCCAAAACCAAGTCTTCAACGGCTGGAAGAAGTGAAAAATCTATTTCGGAAAGAATTTGAATTAGGAAATTTAATGTTTCAAGTTGCTTTAGATAGTGATGAAAGTATTGTTGCTTGTGCTGGAGGGTTAATTAGAACAGAGTATGCTTTTCCACTTGCGGAAGAACAAAGTCTTTTTGGGTGGATCATAGCTGTATATACGGTGAAAAACCACCGTAAGAATGGGTTAGCTTCTCAATTAGTTGAGGAAATCTGTTTATGGCTAAAACAAAAAGGGGCTAAACGAGCAAGATTATGGTCCAGTTCATCTGGCCGATCTGTTTATGAACAGCTAGGGTTTCATAATATGATGGATTTAGCAAAACCTCTTTCTTAAATGAAAGAAATGATAGGAAGGAAGATATAGATTTCAGGTATTGATTAAAGAATTCATCATTATGATGACATAGAGATAATTATTTTGCAAAAGGTGTTGTAATATGATTAAGGTACCAATAGATCAGTATTCTATAATAAAAAAAGAGATTAGGGAAGCTCCAACATTTGCCCATAGTATATTAGATTTCATGATAGAGGGTACTGTATACAGTGATTGTACGAATTATAATTCATTGCTTTTTCAAGCAGCTTCAGGCTTGTTTTTTGTGACAGGTAGTCCTTCGAACGAGCTATTTATGGAGCATTTAATTGATATTTTTGAGAAAACAGTTTTAAAGGGTAATAGATTTACGTTATTTTCCAATGAAATCGTATGGGAGCAGGCAATAGAGAAGTTTCTAAATAAGCGAGTAAGAAGAATCGAACGTATTGCTTATTCCTTTGATTTACCAACATATATTAATAGAACAACAATAGCTAGTCCGTATGATGTCTATCGAATTAATTCTTGCTTAATTGAAAATAGTTTAGAATTCAATGAAAAATATTATGAGGAGTATTGGGATTCTAAAGAGAATTTTCTTCAAAACGGAATTGGTTTTTGTGTGAAAGATAAAAATCGGATAATTGGGGAAGCGGTTTCTATTTTTAAATCTAATAACTATGCAGAAATAGATATAATAACAGAACCAGCGTACAGAGGAAAAGGGGTTGCAAGTCTTGTTTCGCAACGATTTATAGATTATTGTCTTTCTATCAATATTCATCCGCGATGGGATTGTGATGTTGATAATCGTGCATCCGCATATTTAGCTAATAAATTTGGGTTTACCAATCCTAAAAAATACGCTATTTATATAAAAGCATAGTTGTGAAAATAATATTTCTACACATAATAGAGTTTTGCCAGCCAGCTATTCAAAGAGAGCGAGGAAAACCTTCTGTTTCCTCGCTAGACTCTATTATTCTTTCACGCCAATTATTCGAATCCTTTTATAGTCAGCCATCCATTTTCCATCAATATATAAAGTATCCTTTACATTTCTTTCAACCTTTGCAATGATTTCGTTCTTAGCTTCTGTTGGAATATTATGAAACAGTTGGCTTCCAAACATGTTAATCCAATTTCTTAAGCCATTTTCCCCAATTAAGGGAGTTGGTCGATCAAAGTGTTGTGCAAAGGTAACCCGGAATCCGACTTTTTCCATTAAATTTGAATACTCCCCGACACTTGGGTAAAACCAAGGGAAATGCTCTGCGCTGAACGGGAATCCTGCTTGCTTTATTTGCTGTATCACTTCATTTGTTATTGTTTCTACATTGCCTTTTCCGCCAAATTCAGCAACAAATCTTCCACCTTGTTTTAAACATTGGTAAATACCTTTTAATGCTTGGATTGGAGGGTGTACCCAATGGAGAGTGGCATTAGAGAATACAGCATCAAACTCATTTAGATAATCCAAGCTTGTAGCATCACGAACCATAAAAGTTAGACTAGGGTATTTATTAAGAGCTTGGTTTATCATATTTTCTGATTTATCAATACCTAATATTTCTACCCCATATTTGTGGATGGTATTTGTTAAATCTCCTGTCCCACAGCCAAGGTCAAGAATTTTCTCTCCTTGCTTTGGAGCTAATAGCTCGACTAAATTATTTCCGAATTTTGAAACAAAGGAATGTTTATTATCATATAAACTTGCATTCCAATTATCGGTTTCACTTTGATAGCTTCCCATTCTCCCACTCTCCTTATGTATATATTTGTAAGTAGAATTATAATGGAAAAAAGGGATAAAGGGAATTATAAAATAAGTATTTAACAACGAAAGTTATGAATAGGGAAGCTAATATGGATGTACTTTTGATGATGTTTTTCCAAGTTGAAAATGGCGATGGATTTAGAATAGAATAACGGTGACTGAAAAGGAGATAAATTATAAGAAAAGAAACGGGCATTAAAAAGAGGAAAACGTCGAATTCCTCTTCTTATGGCTTAATAGCCAGCCCAAAGACTATAGGCATATTTGTTTATGTTCATGGTGTGTTGCAAATGTTTTTGGAAAAAATCCAATTGTCCTTCGTTGATATCAAAAGTTCCAACAATGGGATGTTCGCTTGATAAATTAAAAATGCTTCGATACTCAGCAAGTGGAATAGCTGGAAGTTGTTCTTCTCCTACAATTATCATGGAGGGATCGTTGATTTCATACCATTGTACTTGCCTGATCGTTTCTTCCTCGGAAAAATAGTATGGTGATTGAAATGCTTCCACATAAAGTCCGTTCCTTGTCGCATAATCGATAGCAGATGGGCAATTAACGTAAGAACCTATGTACATATAGTAATCCCATCCAAAATGCACAAAGAATTTATCTTTAGCATATAACTGACATTCTAGGAAATTTCGCAATACCATTTTGCAAATAAGGCGTATTTCATTCCTCTCTATAAGCATGTCTTCTTGTAGCACTAACTGATCGAATGCAGCTTCATATAAGGAAGCGGTTAAATCTCTTTCTGAGACTTCCTGTTTTGTTAGGTTTAAAATTCTTAATGAATGAATCCCGCTTTCTTCCAAGAATTTCATAACAGCCTCAACATAAGCATTCTCGACTTGAAGATATTCATCTAAAGTGAATTTTTTACCGTTAATGATCTCTCCAATCTGGGTAGGGGAAGTCCATTCCTCCGTTAAGGTAAAGTAGCCATTTTCATCCCGAAACGCTGGATTGTATTTTGTCACACGCCACTGATATTTTATGTGATTAATCATCCTGCACCTCCTCAAATAATTATTATCATAACAGTAAAGACAATGAAAAGTTATTTATTAGTTACTAATATATAGCCTTTTCTTAAAAGGAATAAACAACAGGAAAGGAAATAACTCTTCCTTTAACAGCAAATGACAGACCAAGCTGTGTTATTTGGTCTGTCATTTGGATATAATTTCTCTGTTAAAAATTGAAACTTCCTTATCCTATTTCTGTTTTTTGCCGGTTTTAGCTGCTTCTCTATTTGGAACAGATTGAGGGGAATGATGTTTTTCACTTCCACCATTTGGCGGCCCATATGTATGAGCATCATCCGTAATTTTGGCACCTTCTAGAAAATTATCCTTAGTTTTCATGTATTTCACCTCCGTTTGTAGTATGTGTCTTGTCTAAAATATTATTTATTTGCTGGGAATCCACTTAGTATTAACAGAGTTTTCTTGTCCTGTTGAGTGAAACTAATACCATTCTGAATCGTATATATAGATAACAATGGGAAGACAGGAGTGAGAGTATGATGGAGATAGTTTTATCAATAGTAGCTGTAATCATACTTGTTATTTCAGTAATTAGCGTGATTAAACAAAGAAAAAAAGCAGGTGTAACTGGATTTAAAAGTATGTTGACACCAATTTCCTTTTTTCTTATAAGTATAAACTGCTTATTAGCCATTTGGTTTAAGTATATGGGACTTGCTGTTTGGCTCATTAATGTAGTTTTGTTATTGCTGGCAGCTTATTGCACAAAATATTTGCCGGAAACTAAAAAATGAACGGGAACTACGGCCGAGCAATTTTTTACAAAGAGCTTATGTTGATAATCTAATTATCGCATAAGCTCTTTTTTTCCTTTATTCACTTAGATAACAAGAAAATTCATTTTTGGAATAGCCTAAATATAGATGTTTAAAAATTCGCTAATCCTTAGTAAATAATCTTATAACATAAATAATGTAAATGGTGGTTGCACTATATAGTAACTTTGTATATAATGTGTATATAGTATATATACATTATATTAAGTGTGAAAGATAAAAGAAGAGGGATAAGCATGCAAATAATTATTTCAAACAGTTCAAAGGAGCCGATTTATGAACAAATTACCAATCAAATTAAGTCGTCTATCTTAGCAGGGGAACTAAAGGAAGGAACAGCGCTGCCTTCCATACGCAACTTAGCTAAAGACTTGCAGATAAGTGTGATTACAACAAAACGAGCATATGAAGAATTGGAGAAAGCTGGTTTTATTTACTCGATTGTTGGTAAAGGGTCGTTTGTGGCTGAGCAGAATTTAGATGTAATCAGGGAGAAGAAATTGAAGGTTATTGAAGAACAGCTAAGTGCTGTTATCGCCAATAGTAAAGAAATCGGCTTGCCGTATGAGGATTTACTGCAGTTATTCAATATTTTGTATGAGGAGTGAGAAGAATGGAAAATGTGGTAGAGCTAAGGAATGCCACGAAGAAATTCAAGGGTTTTTCTGTCAATAATATAAATTTAGAAGTGAAAAAAGGCTTTATAACGGGTTTTATTGGCGAAAATGGAGCTGGGAAATCAACTACGATTAAGATGATGATGAATTTATTAAAGCCAGATGCTGGCCAAGTGAAACTCTTTGGATTAGATTATCAAACACATGAAAAGGCAATCAAGGAACGGATTGGCTTTGTATATGATGGCAATGTATTTTTTGAAGGACTGAACTTAATCGATATAAAACGCATTGTGGGACCTGCATACAAGCAGTGGGATGATAGATTATTTTATCATTATGTAGAAAAATTTGAGTTACCACTAAAAAAAGCTATTAAGACTTTTTCAAAAGGAATGCAGATGAAGGCATCTTTAGCAATCGCTTTATCCCATCATGCCGAATTAATCATTATGGACGAACCTACAGCAGGCTTGGATCCTATCTTTAGGAGAGAACTGTTGAATCTGTTACAAGAGTTAATGGTCGATGGCAATCGTACTCTGTTTTTCTCCACTCATATTACTACAGATTTAGATCGTATTGCCGATTATATTGCCTTCATACAAAGAGGAGAATTGATTTTTAATCAATCAACACTGGATATCACAGAGAACTATGCAGTTGTTAAGGGAGGGCTGGATTTACTGGATAGAGACACAGAAAAAAGCTTTGTTCATCTAAATCGTGGTCCAACGGGGTTTGTGGCATTAACAGATGATCGAAAAGAAGTGGAACAGGTATTTGGTGAGAGTGTTGTGATCGAACATGCGACATTAGAAGATATTATGTACTACACAAAAGGAGGAATGCAATATGTTTAATTTAATAAGACGTGATGCAATCCTTCAGAAAAGGCAACTCTTAGTATTTATCCCTTTTATCATATTTTTTATTGTGATGAATTTAGACTCTGTTTACATTTTTCTCGTCGCTAGTATTTTTATCCCGTTTAATGCATATGCATATGATGAAAAAGCAGAGACAAATATATTATTAAATTCCTTACCTTATACACGAAAGGAAATCATTGCATCACGCTATATTGGGGCAATTGTGTATATGTTAGCATCTATTCTACTAACAAGTGCAGCCTTGTTTCTTTTTAATAAACCATTTACACTTACAGATATTGTCGTTGGGAGTGGTTTTTTCTTGCTGTTTGCTGCTTTCACCTTTCCATTGTTCTATATGCTTAAGCCTGGCTATATTACAACAGTGGTTATTATCAGTTTTCTTGTATTATCAGCCATAGGCCCTAGAATCGTTACCTTTCTAGGGGAACATTTAACCAGCATAACAGGTTTTATTATCAATTTATCCCTTCCAACTTTATATACAGGAGCGACCATTTTTATTCTTGTTGTCTATTTAGCCTCATGGGGAGTGGCGACAGTGATTTACCAGCGAAAAGTGTTTTAATATAAATCCCTTCAATATCCAACAAAAATGTAGGTACAGCACTATAACAGACTGAAAAACTGGAGAAGCCAGTAAGTGAAAGAGAAGTTATCCATCAGTGGGGGAAACGAAAGTCTCCATTGATGGGAATTTCTCTCTTTTTTTCAATATAGATTGCTCTATACCTACAAGCTAATGTTTTGTAAGGTTCCAAAATGTCCATTAGAAGCTTGAAAGGAAATTGCGATATTAATAATCAATTGGATCAGAGATCACTCTTGAAATAAGAAAATTTTTTGGGTAAGACAAATCCCTTTTTAAAATGTAAAGAAGTTACCAAGAGTAAGAACGGAAACCTTTTACTAAAAAAGTACTCCTGTTATAATACAAATAAAGATTCTATGTAATAACTAGAATAAGGGGGATACTTATGACTGGTAAAATAGATACAAAGGAAGTGTGGACTCGGTTTATTCAAGAAGGATCTTTAGAACCAGCAAATTTAACACCAGAGATTGAAGAATCTTGGCATCTTTGTCGGCAAAAAGGCTTGAACCCACATGATGGAATAACTGATTGTATCTTGACCCCAGAGGAATTCGAAGAAAGATTGGTAGAAAATGAATTATTGATTACTTTAGCTAAGCAAAATGTTAAGCGTTTACAAAAGTTTCTGCGAGGCTGGCGTTTTGTTATTATTTTAACGGATAGAGATGGGTACATATTATATAAAGAAGGGGAAAGTTCAATTAACATTGCAGCAGAAACGATCCGATTCAAAGAAGGAGCAAAATGGGGAGAAATAGAAGTAGGAACAAATGCAATTGGTCTCGCGGCAAGATATAAAAAACCCATGATGGTTAGAGGGTATGAACATTTTTCGAAAGCATCCCAACAATGGAATTGTTCCGCCGCACCAATTTTTAACCAGCATAAAGAAATGATAGGAGTTTTGAATGTATCTAGTCTCTATCAATCTATTAACCAGCCATATGTGTTAGCATGTGTTAAGCTTATTGCGGATTCCATTTCACTTGATTGGAAAAAAAAGATGCACGAGGATATGGAGTTTTTGCTGCGAACAACTTTCCAAAGCACTGGACAATACATTGTTTGTACCATTGATAAATACATTTGTGCCCTTCCAAAAAATCTTCAGCAAAAATATCAAAAGTGGATTGGCACATCATTAAGTCGATTCGCGCAAGAGACTGGCGCAGTATCTGCTGTACATATCCCAATTATGCACCAACATCGACTCATTGGATATCGAATACCTCTCCGTGCGGAAACAAGCTTTGTTTTAAATGGAAGTAGAGGAGTAAGCGAAAGTTATAAGCAAGTGATGGAATCTATTAAAAATGTCGCACCCACAGATACTACGGTGCATTTAATAGGAGAAACAGGAGTTGGCAAAAAATTTCTTGCGAGTTGTATTCATGAAAATAGCCCAAAATCCACGTCCCCTTTTTATAAATTACACTGTTCGATGCTAACTAAGGATATTCTTCAAAGATTTCTTTCTACAGATTTGCAACGTTTGACTAAGAAAAAGCATCAAGTGGTTGAGGAAGCAACGATTTTTTTGGAAGAGATAGGAGAACTGTCGATTTCCTCTCAGCAAATGCTGTTAACCATCTTACAGGAAAAGGAAAGGGAACATCATAAATCTTATCGTTTTATCACATCTTCCACGAAAGATATCCGTGATCTAGTAGAGCAGGGGATAATAGATCAGGATTTATTCTACTATATTTATGCCTATCCCATTTATCTTACTCCTTTGCGTGAACGAAACGAAGATATAAATGCTTTGATTGATTACTATTGTGACAAAAACAATTGGCATCCGGAGTGGAGGATAAATTGGAAATTACTATTTTCAAAGGGACAATGGTATGGAAATGTTCGCGAATTATATAATGCTCTCGATCGATGCAGAATTTTATATAAAGAGGTTGCGCCAACTGAAGAACAGTTGTATGAGCAAGTAATGATCGCGGAAAAACATATGCAAAAATCGTACTATAGAAAGGATCCGAAGACTAAATTTGAAATTCAGGCAATTACAAACGCATTAAAAAAACATCATGGAAATGTATCAGAGGCAATAAAAGAACTAAATATGTCTCGTGCAACACTATATAGAAAAATAAAAAAATATCAACTAAAAAATTTTTTATAAATGTTCACATTCTCAGTTTGGGAAATAGTGAGACAAAAGTGAGACAAAATTACATGATTGGAGAATAAATAAGACAACCGAAATGGTGGTCTTTCACATTCTCCAATCTTTTTTTTGTTTAATGATAAACAGGTTTTTGCAAAGTAATTATTGACTAAGAAAATGTGCGTCTTTTTTTATATAAAATGATGGTGAGAAAAGTGAGAAATAATGAGAAAATTCGTCTCATTTTAGTAGGCGGAAAAGGTGTTGGATGTTGAATTATCAAGGTTTTAAGCGCTTTCAAAAAATAAAAATATGTTGTATCATCGAAGTGTGTTAATACTGGAATATAGAATGGAGGAAAGAAAATGAAGAAAGAAACTGCTTATTGGGCCTATACGAAAATGAATGAAATTAGAAAGTTTGAAGATCAAGTTCATAAGATCTTTTCAACCGGGGCTATCCCAGGTTTTGTTCACTTGTATGCAGGAGAAGAAGCAATTGCTGTTGGTGTATGTGCACATTTAACGAATAAAGATTATATAACGAGTACACATAGAGGTCATGGTCATTGTTTGGCTAAAGGCTGTGATTTAAATAGTATGATGGCAGAGATTTTTGGAAAAGAAACAGGGATATGCAAAGGCAAAGGAGGTTCTATGCATATTGCTGACCTTGACGTTGGCATGTTAGGGGCTAATGGCATTGTTGGTGGAGGATTCCCCCTTGCAGCTGGTGCCGCTTTAACAGCCTATGTTGAGGGAACAGATAGCGTAACTGTCTGCTTTTCTGGAGATGGTTCTAATAATCATGGAACATTTCATGAAGCAATAAACATCGCTTCTATCTTAAAGCTGCCTGTTGTTTTTGTAGTAGAAAATAACGGTTTCGGGGAAGCCACTCCATATCATTATTCTACTTCCTGTAAACAAATTATTGATCGTGCAACTGGCTATAGTATTCCAGGAGTAAGAGTTGATGGAAAAGACTTAGTAGCTGTTTATAATGCTGCTAAAGATGCAGTGGAACGAGCTAGAAATGGAGAAGGTCCTACTCTTATTGAAGCGGTTACGTATCGAAATTATGGTCACTTTGAAGGAGATGCCCAAAAGTATAAATCGGAAACAGATCGTGAGAAGTGGCCAGTAGATAAAGACTGTATCGAAATCTTTAAATCGTATGCTTTTGCGAATGACTTGTTAACGGAAAAAGAAGTGGAACAGATTGAGAACGAAGTGGAAAAGGCAGTGGACAATGCAGTAGAATTTGCAAAAAATAGTAAACAGCCTGACCCATCCATGTTATTAGAAGATGTGTATGTCAACTACAAATAATAAAAGAATGAGGTGAAGGAAGAATGGGAAGAAAGATTACATTTTCACAAGCTATCAATGAAGCAATGGATATTGCTATGGAGAGAGATAATAAAGTTATCTTAATTGGAGAAGATGTTGCGGGTGGTGCAACTGTTGACCACTTACAAGACGAAGAAGCATGGGGTGGCGTTTTTGGTGTTACCAAGGGATTAGCAAATAAATATGGCCGTAAAAGAGTTATCGATATGCCGATTGCGGAAGCTGGATATATGGGAGCAGCTGTAGCATCAGCAGTTACTGGTTTACGTCCGATTTCAGAATTAATGTTTAACGACTTTATTGGAAGCTGTTTAGATGAAGTGCTTAATCAGGGAGCGAAAATGCGTTATATGTTTGGTGGAAAAGCAAGAGTGCCTTTAACTATTCGTACAAACCATGGCGCTGGTGCAAGTGCGGCCGCACAGCATTCCCAGACTTTATATGGTATGTTTACCGCTATTCCAGGTTTGAAGGTAGTTGTGCCATCTAATCCATATGATGCAAAAGGTTTATTACTTTCAGCAATTGAAGACGATGATTTAGTTGTATTCTTTGAAGATAAAACCCTTTATAGCATGAAAGGGGAAGTGCCGGAGGGATACTATACCATTCCGCTTGGAAAAGCAGAAGTGAAGAGAGCAGGTAGTGATCTTACCATTGTGGCAATTGGAAAAATGGTCCATGTTGCGATGGAAGCAGCAGATATTTTAGCAAGTAAAGGAGTGGAAGTGGAAGTAATCGATCCACGTTCATTATCTCCACTGGAAGAAGAACCAATTTTAGATTCTGTCGAAAAAACTGGAAGGCTAATTATTGTCGATGAAGCAAATCCACGCTGTAGTGTAGCAACCGATATTGCAGCACTTGTCGCTAATAAAGGATTTGATTATTTAGATGCTCCAATTAAAACAATAACGGCGCCACATACTCCAGTTCCATTTGCAACTAATTTAGAGCAATTATATATACCAAACGCAGAAAAAGTTGTCAATACGGCATATGAATTAATTAATGAATTAACTTTAGCTCGATAAGTGGAGGTGAAAATATGTCAACTGCTATTGTGATGCCGAAATTAGGAATGACCATGAAAGAAGGCACCATTGTGGAGTGGTTAAAACAGCCTGGAGAATCCGTCACGGAAGGGGAAGGAGTGGCTGTTATTAGCTCAGAAAAACTTACAAGTGAAGTAGAGGCACCATCAGATGGAGTACTTCTTAAAATTATCGAAGACGTCGATAATGAAGTAGAAGTTGGAAAGCCAATTGGAATAATAGGTAATGAAAAGGAAGCGGAAAGTGAAAGTAATCATGATGTTAAGGAAGGAAAAGATTCAACGTTAGAGGAAAAAGAGCCGGCACAACAAGAGGCGGAAGTGAAAGTGAAAGATACAAATAAGCGAATTCGGATCTCTCCTGCTGCAAGAAAACTTGCCCAACAATTGCAAGTGGATACACAAAAAGTTACAGGAACAGGACCAAATAATCGAATCACGCGAAGAGATATTCAAGCATTTGCTGACAAGCGTGGAGAAGAAAAAGTACCAACAAAACCAAAAGTGGAGCAAGAAACTGCAACTGTTGTACAACCAACAGGCGTAAACGGTGAAAAATTATCTGTTATGCGTCAAACCATTGCAAAACGAATGCAGCAAAGCCTGTTTACAACTGCACAATTAACATTGCATCGAAAAGCAGAAATTAATGCCCTGCTAGATTTTCAAAAGGATATTAAGAAACAAGTAATGGAAAGTGAACTTGATGTCCGATTAACTTTAACGGTGCTTATTGCCAGAGCCGTTACATTAAGCTTGCGTGATAAGTCCTTTATGAATACTCATTTAATTGATGACCAATTATATTTATTTGATGAGGTGCATTTAGGAATTGCCACATCTTTAGATGCCGGATTAGTCGTCCCGGTAGTAAAAAATGCAGAACGGCTTCCGCTCGGGGAATTAGCAAAAGCTATATCGTCTGTAACGGAAAAAGCAAGAAATGGACAATTACCAGGAAATGAACTAACGGGATCAACTTTTACTATTTCTAATTTAGGCCAACAGGGAATTGAATATTTTACCCCAGTCCTAAATACCCCTGAAACAGGAATTCTTGGTGTAGGAACATTTATCGACGAATTAAAACTAGAAAATGGAACAGTAAAAACAGTGAAAAAATTACCTTTAAGCTTAACGTTTGATCACCAAGTGCTTGATGGAGCACCAGCAGGAGATTTCTTGAACCGAGTTGTTTATTATCTAGAACATCCATATTTACTAGTGTTATAGATAAAAAGAGTGTAAAAAGTAGATAGGCACGCAAATGAAAAATGATTGCAGCTCTATACCTGTTAGGAAGCAATATTTATTGAGTGTTTGAGAAAATTTAAGAAGCGGAGCAGTGCGATTTTTCTCTGTGATCGTGCTGCTAACTTAAAAGACAAATTCAATATGATTGCTTTGGTTCGAAGCATGGATACTAATTGTCGGCAATAGCTCACCATTTTTCTGTTGCCTCTCTGTAGAAGGAAGGGAATCAAGAATGAAAAAATATGATGTCGTAGTCCTAGGTGGAGGTACGGGAGGGTATGTAGCAGCAATACGTGCCTCTCAAAAAGGAAAGACAGTTGCAGTAATAGAAAAGGATAAGCTCGGTGGAACTTGTCTTCACCGTGGCTGTATTCCAAGTAAAGCATTATTGCGTACAGCAGAAGTATTTACTACATTTAAAAATGCTGCAAGCTTTGGGGTAGAAGTAAGTGGAAATATAGCAGTGAATTTTCAAAAAGCGCAAAAAAGAAAAGAAATGATTGTGCGCCAATTAGAAGCTGGAATAAAAGGATTGATGGCGAAAGGGAAAATTGATGTCTATGAAGGGACCGGTTTCTTTCACTCTAATTCCATTTTAAAAATCACTGATCGAGCAGGAAAAGAAACAAGTATTGAAGCAAAAAATACAATTATTGCGACAGGTTCCAAACCAAGATCCTTGCCAGGCCTAACATTAGATGAAAAGCAAGTTCTTTCATCAGATGGGGCGCTGTCACTTAAAGAATTACCTAAAAGCATCATCATTATTGGTGGAGGGGTTATTGGCATGGAATGGGCCTCTTTACTTAATGATTTCGGTGTAAAAGTTACAGTTTTAGAATATAGTCCGCGAATTGTCCCGACAGAAGATGAGGACATTTCACAAGAATTACAAAAAATTTATACAAAGAAAAAAGTACAGATTGTAACCAATGCTTTAGTTGATGCAAAGAGTTGTAGATTAACAGAAAAAGGGGTGCAAATTAGCGCCGAAGTAAATGGAAAAAAAGACATCTTTTCCGCAGAAAAACTGCTTGTCTCCGTTGGAAGAAGTCCTGTAGTGGAGGGAATTGGTTTAGAAAATACCGCAATTAAACTGGAAAAAGGCGCAATCGTTGTAGATGAAAATTGTCGTACACATGATCATAAAATATTTGCAATTGGAGATTGTATCCCAACACTTCAATTAGCCCATGTTGCCATGCATGAGGGTATTCTCGCAGTGGATACAATTGTCGGGGAAGAAACATATTTGATTCCGTATGAACAAATACCCCGTTGTATTTATACCGCACCGGAAATTGCAAGTGTAGGGATATCTGAAGCAACAGCTAAAGAAAGAGGATATGAAGTCAAAGTTGGATATTTTCCGTTCCAAGCAATTGGAAAAGCACTTGTTCATGGAGAGAAAGAGGGGTTTACCAAGATAATTGCCGATAAGAATACAGATGACATTCTTGGGATAACGATTATTGGGCCACATGCTACAGATTTAATTGGCGAAGCTGCATTAGGTCAAATGCTCGAAGCAACTCCTTGGGAAATTGCCCATACCGTTCATGCCCATCCAACCTTATCAGAAGTATTAGGAGAAGCTGCTTTGGCAGTAGATGGTCTATCACTTCATATGTAATGACAATTGGCTAATTTGTACGATTTGTGTAGATAATATCGATCGTAATTAGCCATTAACCTGTGCAGAATAGTGTCTGCACAGGTATCATATCGTTTGCGGATTGTGAAAAAAAGAAAAGTAACATTAAAACAATGGTTTCCACTCTTTCTAGCTACTGAAAGCAGAATTTTTGCAAGAAACCATGTCATCCGTTAAGCTGAAAGTAAGTTTATTTCCATTCTTATATATATAAGAATGTTACAAAGGCAGGAGATGGCATGATGAAGGTTACAATCACCGATGCAGCTGTTGAGAAATTCCGTAGCTATGAAGTTCCTGAGGGTGCAGTTTATCGATTAAGTACCATTTTTAGTGGCGGCTGCAGCTATGTTTACAATTTTGATTTAGCGGTTGATTTTCCACAAGAAGAGGATAAGGCATTTGAGGATAATGGTTTAACGATTTATTTAGATCCATTAACGATTAAGCATATTAATGAAGATTTAAAGTTCGACTATGTGCAGGGAAAAGGCTTTCGTTTAATTGGACCAAGTGAAATTTATTCTTTCCATTTGGAAGTAAAGCAAAAAGCGAAATAAGGTTGAAAACCGATCAGGTCCTCACATTGGGTCTGATCTTTTTTGTTTAGCGCGATGAAACTAACCTCTCTATTTTCATATAAGGATATAAAGTGAGGGATTAGTTAATGGTTATGTATTTCTTGATGCTATCGTTAGGAATCATTATTCTATTGTTTTAATGTGTTGAACATTAAATTTATATAGTTAAAATAATTTAGTAATTTCTATTCTAACTTTTATTCTTTTCGGTATATACTTATTTAGAGGAATAGTGTCGCAGTACTTTTTAAGTTGATATACCATTATAAATGGAATTATTTATGAACAAAGCATTAGATAAGAATGAACCATCATTTCGTTTTATAATAATAAAAAGGAAGTGAATCGCTTGATTAAATACGAATCCCTTCATCATGTAAGTCTTACTGTAACCGATTTAAAAAAGGCTAAACACTTTTATGAGAAAATATTATGCCTAAAAGAACTTCCCCGCCCTAATTTTGATTTTCCTGGTGCCTGGTACCAAATACAGGATCAGCAACTTCATTTAATTGTCTATCCAAATTCCCAGACAATTCGCAAAGATAAATCGATAAACAGTCGGGAAGGGCACTTTGCTCTCCGAGTTGAAAATTATTATGATACGCGTAGTTGGTTAAAGAAGCATAACGTGGAATTTTTAGAAAAGCCTTATGGAATAAGCGGATTTGCCCAAATATTCTGTGCAGACCCAGATGGTAATTTGATTGAACTGAATGTGGATCAGAAAGATTTATAAGGACAAAATGCCATGAAAATAGATAATGGGAAACAAAGAAAAATACAAGCTAAATATAGAGAATTACAAAATGAAGATAATAAAAAAGATAATATTACGGAAAAGATTGCAATTGTTTTTAGTTTGCTCTTTCTACTTATTATGTTTTTGAATGTGTTTATAAAGTCATTTTAAAATGTATTGCCCATCAGTAATCTGTACATTAAATAGAAAGAAATAGGGTGAATTAATTTATCCCTATTTCTTTCTATTTAAAAAGCAAACATCACTATGATAGATGTTAAAACAAATAAACATAATAATCCAACAAATAAATAGGCCGATATTTTTACAAACTTTGGAAAAGAGTTAATGTTATAGTTTGTAACTCCTATTTGGTCGCCTGTTGCTTTTGCAAATGAGCAAATTCTTTAGGTACAAAAATTTCATCGTCATTTGAGAAATCAGCGTCATTCTTCTGTGTTTCATGTGTTTTTATTGTCCTCACCACTTTTCGTTCCTATTTTATCTTTTTGTCATTACTTCAAACTTGTATGGATTATTATGACTTAATTATATCGTTATTTCCTTTTAATTGGAAATTTTTCTGTATTATCTTCTGATAACAGTGACTAAGAAATCTGATTCTTCTCAATCAGTAAAAGGAAATAGCATGGAGGCGGGGGATTTTAATGGAATTAGTAAGACCATCAAAGAAATATAGCAAACAATTAATGGAATATAGATCAGCTTTTTTACAAATAGAAGAACAGCCATATGGTGGAAGCTCTTTGCAAAATTATACAGATTTTCATGAATGGCTTAATAAAGTAAACAGCCAGGAAAAAGGTGAAAACCTCCCACCTAATCGGGTTCCTGCCACTCAATTTTTAAGCATAAAGAATGGGGAATTAATGGGACTTATTAATATCCGCCATCGATTAACACCAGAACTATTGATGGAGAGTGGGCATGTTGGCTATAGTATCCATCCAGCCAAACGAAGGAAAGGGTATGCGACAGAACAACTGCGACTTAGTTTACTAGAAGCAAAAAAGCTTGGTTTAAATAAAGTGCTAGTAACCTGCGATAAAGAAAATACCGCTTCTGCTAAAACGATTCAAAAAGTTGGGGGAGTGTTAGAGAATGAAGTAATTTCCACAGATGGGAAGGAGATTGTTCAGCGGTATTGGATTGAAATTAGGTAAAGTTATATAACCGAATAAAAAATTTAGCAAACTACATTGCAGTCCATTTAGTAATTGATTGGACTGTTTTTTTTGATAGGAACAATTTTATTAAAAAGAACCGAATCGTATTTAGGAGTATATATACCTTTATAAATATATGTTCAACCTGTTTATCAATAAAAAAAGTATAAAAATGAATAAAAATTTATTGTAAAACGATAAAACATGTGGTAAATTTCAATAAGATAATAAATAGAAGAGGTGTTTTTTTATGAAAAGAGGAACTACCCTTTTTTTAAGGGTTGCTGTTGTTCTTATTGGAATTCCAGTTCTTGCTTTAGGATTATGGGGAATGTATGGCTTGGCTAAAAACCCAGTAAATCCAGATTATGCACATATACTATATCCGCTTGTATTGGGAATCTATCTATCTGCAATCCCATTTTATATGGCACTTTATCAGGCTTTTAGACTTTTGGGGAATATTGATAGGAATGAAGCATTCTCTGAGATGTCTGTTAAGGCATTAAGCCATATAAAGAAAGATGCAATCAGCATTAGTATCTTATACGTTCTAATGACGCCTTTTATTTTTCTCTTAGCTCAGACAGACGATGCTCCAGGTCTTATCCTATTTGGAATGATTCCGATTTTTGCTTCCATTGTAATTGCGGTTTTTGCAGCTGTTCTTCAAAAGCTTTTACAACAAGCGATTGATATAAAATCAGAAAATGAGTTAACAGTCTGAGGTGAATGAAATGGCAATTGTAATTAATATTGATGTGATGTTAGCAAAAAGGAAAATGAGTGTAACTGAACTTTCAGAGAAGGTTGGAATCACAATGGCGAATCTATCTATTTTAAAAAATGGAAAAGCAAAGGCTATTCGACTTTCAACACTAGAGGGGATATGCAAAGCTCTAGAATGTCAACCAGGAGATATTTTAGAATATCGTAAGAGCCAAGAAAATGAATAAGTAAAATTGCAAAGGCTATTTGAAAAGTATTGTGACGTATTTTCTAACATAGAGAAATTAAAAACATTTCGGAAGGAGGGAAAGGAATGAAACTACCTTTTTTCAGCAAGAAACAAGCAGCAGTATCCGACCTTTTTCTGAACGAAACGATACCGGAACATGTTGCCATCATTATGGATGGAAACGGACGCTGGGCAAAGAAAAGAGGAATGCCTAGAATTGCTGGTCATAAAGAAGGGATATCAACTGTAGTGAAAATTGTAAAGACCGCCGTTAAATGGAAGGTAAAGGTTCTTACGCTATATACATTTTCTACAGAAAATTGGAAACGACCAAAGACAGAGGTTGAGTTCATATTGAGGCTTCCTAAAGAGTTTCTATCTATATATCTACCAGATCTGATAGCTAGTAATGTTCGCATAGAATTAATAGGAGATATCGAAAAGCTTCCAGCTCATACCCGTGAAGCTGTTGAGGACGCAATCGAACGTACGCGTGGTAATGACGGACTTTTGCTGAATTTTGCGCTTAACTATGGAAGCAGACAAGAGATTTTACATGCGATGAAAGAGATATTTTTGGATATTAACAATGATGAATTTTCGCTACAGGAATTGGATGAACAGAAGTTTTCAGACTATCTATATACAGCTGGTATGAAGGAACCAGACCTCCTTATTCGAACAGGTGGAGAAAAGCGAATAAGTAATTTCCTCCTATGGCAGCTGGCGTACACAGAATTTTGGTTTACTGATGTATTATGGCCAGATTTTTCGGAGAAGGAATTTCTATATGCGTTGGAAGATTTCTGTAAACGAAAAAGACGCTATGGTGGATTATAGGTGGAAGGAATATATTGTGGTAATAAATAACGATTATGCTATTGGGAATTATATAAAAAGTGCAACCTCAAATAATACTTTGTTATATTGATATAATGAATAATCGATAAAGTAGGGAGACTGGAAAATGGAAACGAATGTTTTTGAACAGCTGGCCAAAAGATATGATACAGAAGATAGAAGAGAATTAGCTAATGTGATTGTGAAGGAAGTAAGAAGAGAACTTGAAAACAGTACATCTCTATCTTTAATGGACTATGGGAGCGGAACTGGTCTCGTTAGTTTAGAATTATCGGATTTGGTAGCTTCGATTTTGTTAGTAGATTCATCCGAACAGATGCTGGAGGTTGCCCAAGCAAAAATAGCTAATAGAGGAATTATGAATGCAGATATCCTATATTCTGATTTTACGCAAGACACTCCGAAACATAAGGCAGACGTTATTTTAATGTCATTAGTTCTTCTTCATATCCCAAATACTAAGAAGATTTTACAAGCGTTATTCCAAATTTTAAATCAGGATGGCAAATTAATTATCATCGACTTTGAAAAAAATGATAAAATAAACCATCCAAAAGTGCATAACGGTTTTACAGAGGAAGAATTAAATGAAATATTGTCGGAAGTAGGTTTTCGTTCATCAAAAAGGAAAACATTTTATCAAGGTAATCGTATTTTTATGAATCAAGATGCTTCTTTGTTTATTTCCAGCAGTATAAAGTGAGTTTCAGATGTGGAAGCATCGGCTAAATAGTTTCTCTCTTTTCCTGTTCTGCTTCGTGATATTCGTCTGGCAGATCACTAAGGTAGAGAACGTTGCTTAAAAGTTTAATATCACTATGTATTTGCTTTTTAAGTTGTGCATCTTCACATTTATAATAATCAGCCATTAAACGTTTGATTTCGTTACAAATAAGTTCGATTCGGAGCATGATACCGATCCCTTCGAGTATGATAGACTATACTAATTATGTACCAATTTACTAATGAATGAAAGTGTTAAGTGTTATTTAGTTGGTAGAAGATAAAAAAGAAGTCGTATCCGAACGTGAATCAAGTTTTAGCATGATCGGATGAATTACCTTCTCTCCTTTCCCATGAATTAATTTGATTTTTCTTCGCAGATTAGGCTTTCTTATTGACAAATATAAAAATTTGACATATCTTATAGTTAGTTTCATACTTAGTTATAAATTAATTTTCGCTTAAAAATTAAGACTTTAGCATTCTTTTAATAATGATATTGACTGAATGAAAAAGTAACTTAATAAAGTAAGGAAAAGTGATTTGATAAATAAGTATCCTAAATTATTGTACGAATGTCTTTTATTAATTAAATGAAAATATAAAACCAAATAGAGGTAGCTCTTCAAACAATTCGATGTAATTAGTTGAAGAGAAGCCGACAATTTTTTGAGTTCTCATGATTTGCAGATCATGGTGAATTTAAAAGATTGTCGGCTTTTTTATTGGAAAAATGAAAGGTTTTTTGAAGTAAGTTAGTTAAAGGAGTTTTTAAAATGTTTCTTTTGCACAGTATGCCATCATTACTGTTAGTGTTTTTTATGATGATTATTGTTTCGATGCTGAGTGGACTATTATTTTTGCATCAAAAAGTGCCATTAAGCTATGTAAGGATTCATATCTGGATTGTGTCTTTACCGCCTTTGTTCGCTTTAATCGCGCTTGCGAATCCGAATGGAGCAGAAAATGCAGGTCCTTTTCATATGGATTCCTTGGCTTGGCTGATGACTTTTTTTGTTCTTGTCATTGGTTTAATTGTTCAACGTTTTTCAATCCGCTATTTAATGGGAGATCGATCTTATCGTAAGTATTTTACCCTTTTCACTTTTACCACAACTGCCGCTTCCATTGCTTGGCTAAGTGGAGATCTGCGATGGTTGGTTCTATTCTGGGGAGTAACGCTAGCAGGATTAACCTTACTTATAAGATTAAATAATGGCTGGAAAGTAGCTACTGAGGCTTCTAAATTATCTGGTTATCATTTTTTAATCGGTTGGGTGTCCTTGTTATTGGCAGCAGTTTGGTTATCTCACAGTACTGATTCTTGGCAATTATCAACCGCACTATCGATTGAAAATCTAGCTGGAATTTCGGCATGGGAAAGAACTGGAATTAATTTATTGATTGTCCTAGCGGTTATCATTCCAGCAGCCCAATGGCCTTTCCAAAGATGGTTAGTAGAGTCTGTTGTGGCACCAACACCTGTTTCAGCGATAATGCATGCAGGAATTGTCAATGCAGGTGGAATCATGCTTACTCGTTTTTCTCCACTATTTAATGGCGATTTAGCTTCCACTATTTTATTACTAATATTTGCCGGGATATCTGTCTTGGTTGGTACAGGAATTAGTTTAGTACAAGTTGACTATAAACGTCAGTTAGTTGGCTCGACGATTGGACAAATGGGTTTCATGCTCATTCAGTGTGCCTTAGGTGCCTATGTTGCTGCCATTATCCACCTTATTCTACATGGTTTATTCAAAGCGACGCTATTTTTACAGTCGGGTTCAGCAGTGCGACGAAAGGAAGAGTCTAGTTACAGAAAAACACAGCCCGCTTTTTTATGGACGATCGCAGGGTGGATTTTAAGTTTTGCTGTGGGGCTAGTTTTTTGGCTTCAAGCACCAAGAGAAGGCTATCAAATAATTAGTGCGTTAATTTTAGTTTGGTCTATTTCTATTTCTTGGCGACAGCTTGTTGCTTTTGGAGAAGGGAGCATTGGCCGGATTGCTGGTTTAATTTTTGTAGGAGGAACCGCTGCTATTTATTCTTTTATTCATCATTTTTTCTATGACATATTACAGACTGCTGTTTTCCAAGGTTCGCAGCCGCCATTAGCTGTTGTTCTTATCGTTGGTTGTCTTTTATTAGTTGGCACTGTAATAGGGGCGATCGCTGCTAGAAATCGTTCGTCCATCTTCTTTACTGTCCTATATCTTTGGTTAGTGCGATTAGGAGAAGCAAAGCCAAAAGCAGTAGAAAGTCATCCGAGCTATCTAAAACAACAATTACCATAAAAGGAGGTAATGTGTGATGAGTATTACATCTGTATTAACAAAAGCTAGTTCAAATAAAAAAAATATACCAGATAATTTTGTAGAAAGCGATATTAGTAGTTACATTGAAGCTGCCAGCAAAGTAATTGCGCCGCTTTGGCCAATTTCTACGTTCGCAGCCCGTCATCCGTGGATGGGACTTGAAAAACAAACCTTTGATCAAGTGGCAGATTGGTTAAAACAGACTCGTGATGTTGATATTTATCCTAGTGCCTCTATGATCCTTTCAGCGAAAAAAAAGGGAGAGATTAAAGAGGTATTTGTTAAACAAGGTCTTAAACAATGGCTTGCATCAAATCCCTTTAATATCCCACAAGATGTGGCAGAGCGTTTTTGCCATGCGGCATTAAATTTGGAACCCATTCCATCCAGCTTGCTCACATCTTATGAATTAAAGAAAAAAGCAGAAGAATATAGGAAGCATCATACAGATTTTGCCCATTATTCGTCTGTGCAGCCAATCAGTTCACATCTACAAAGTAAAGATAAGGAAAGATTAATCAATATACTCGATTACCATGTTATTAAGTGGTGTAAATTATATCTTGATGAGTCGCAGGCTGCCTGGACAATGCCACATCGAGAGGAAGGTTTTTATCGTTCTTGGCGCCGGCTGATTTGTTATGATCCTGCCCTTACAAAAAAACAACGTGAAAGTTTAAAAAAGTGGCCAGAAGAGGCAGAAATAGCCTTGAATAAAGGATTAAATGCTCTTTCTATTCCTGAACCAGAAAAACAGAAATATCTTGAAGCACATTTAATATCTTTGCCTGGATGGGCAGGAATGATGCTCTGGCGTTCTAAACAATCGAGTGAGGAAAATAACCTGCTAACCGAATATTTAGCAGTAAGAATTTCCTTAGAATGGGTGCTTATCAATCCGCAGCTCCCTTTTATTCCGAAAAGCTACGAAAATAATCAGTCCATAGATGGTCTTTTAGCAGCTTTGATTCATTGGGGGAGTCTGTCATTAGAGGAATGGTCTCAGTTGTCTAGTGCACAACAACAAGAATACTTGTTATTTGCAGCAAAATTTGATGAGAAGCTTTGCAGAAAACTCTGGCTGGAAGCTTGGGAGCAAACACATGCTGAACAATTAAGTCAAAAAATTAGTGCGAAACAATTCAGTACAAACGATAAGGCAACAACATTAGCACAATTTGTATTCTGTATAGATGTTCGCTCCGAGCCATTTCGCCGTCAGCTTGAAAAAGAGGGACCATTTGAAACAATAGGAATGGCTGGTTTCTTTGGAGTACCGATAGCTACGAATAAATTAGGAAGCGAACACAGTCACCCATCCTTGCCAATTATGCAAAAGCCATTGCATAAAATCATGGAGAGTACGGATGAGAATGAACTTAAAGCCTTTCAACAACGTCAGCAGACCGTTCATTCCTTTAGCGATACTTTCAAATCGATGAAACAGAATTTACTTGCAAACTTACTATTACCAGAATTAAGTGGTCCTTGGCTAAGTCTCCAAATGGCAGCACGCAGTTTTGTCCCAAAAAGTGCCGATCGCTTCATTCATAATCTACGCAAAAATTGGCTGCGTAAACCAAATACAAAACTGGTTCTTAATCATGTTCATCAAACAGAGAACGGGATACCAATTGGGTTTACCGAGGAAGAGAAAGTTAATTATGCCCGCCAAGCATTAAAAATGATGGGGATAACAGAGAATTTCAGCCCGTTAGTTGTTATATGTGGACATGGAAGCCACAGTACTAATAATCCTTATGCATCTTCTCTTGATTGTGGTGCCTGTGGCGGGGCTTCAGGTGGATTCAACGCGCGAGTCTTAGCAACTTTGTGCAACCTGCCTGAAGTAAGAAGAGCATTGTCTTTAGAAGGAATAGACATTCCTAAGGAAACGGTTTTCGCAGCTGCTGAGCATAATACAACCGTTGATGAATTAGACTGGATTTATGTTCCAGAGCTTTCCAAATCAGCACAAGAGGCTTTTCGTCGGATTAAAGCCATTTTGCCAAAAGTAAGCAAACAGGCAAATACAGAGCGTTTAGCTAAAATACCGCATTTCCCATCCCAACGCAAAAATTCTCAGTCTGAGGCCTATTGCTTGGCAGAGGATTGGAGTGTGATCCGTCCCGAATGGGGCTTAGCTGGGAATGCAGCTTTTATAATTGGTCAACGTGATTTAACAAATGGCTGTGACTTGGAAGGAAGAGTCTTTCTTCATAACTATAATTGGCAGAAGGATGAAAGCGGAGAAATCTTAGATAATATTATTTCAGGTCCAGGAACGGTTACTCAATGGATAAATCTAGAATATTACGCATCAACAGTAGCTCCACATTATTATGGAAGTGGCAATAAGGCAACACAAACCGTAACAGCAGGTCTTGGTGTTATGCAGGGGAATGCGAGTGACTTATTAACGGGCTTACCGTGGCAATCTGTTATGCAATCAGATGAAGCTGCATTTCATTCACCACTTCGCTTACTGATTATAATTCAGGCACCAAAAAATTATGTAGAGCGATTATTGCAAACTAATGCTGCGTTTCAAGAAAAAGTCCAAAATGGCTGGGTTCGCTTAGCAAGTGTCAGCCCAGAAGGCGATTGGGAGAATTGGTAAAGGAGGGTTCGAGATGATTTTAGATAAGACAAAAAAAGTATTATTTTTGATGGATGTTAGAGATGGATTGGAATCAATTATAAAAGAGGAAACCAATATACAGCCTGAAAACATGTTAACTATAAAATGCTTTGGTCCTGTTATCTCCAATCCTTTTGGAGATATAATGAGGTCAATTATTATTGCTGTCTTTCAGGAAAAAGTAGAAGAAATTTTTGTTGTCGGAACAAGCAGTGAGGCCGATCGTTTTATTTCGATAGATGGACAATTTAAGTCAAGAATACAGACATTGGATTATCTGTTTCAAAATAGCATGCCTGAATTTACTGGTGAAACGATTAATGAATGGCTAAATGGAAAACAAAATACTGGTGACAATATCAAAAATTGTGTTAAGATGATTTGTCATCATCCATTAGTGCCACCAACGGTAAAAGTGCGAGGTTTACTGATTAATAATCAAGATGGAAAGTCTTCTGTTGTGGAAATAAATACAAATAAAACAGCTTAAAAATGTTGAAATATGCTAATGCTGATGGTGTTGCAAATCAGAATGGTATATATTCATTTCTATATAAGAGGTTTTAATCGATTTGTATTAATTTTAATAATAAAGGATGTTCAAGTGTTAAATCATCTTAGATGGCAAATATAGAAAAATTAGTTTTTATCTGTTTAATAGGGGATGCATAATAAAATGAAATTAACAAAAGGTGCTTGTGAAGCGGAAATAAGTAAAGCAATAACACAATGGGAAAAGGATTTCCTTGGTCGGGGATCCTTATCTGTTAAAACAGATATATTACGCGACATGATCATAGTGAATTTGCAGGGCATTCTAACCCCAGCGGAATATACGGTGTGTGAAACAAAAGAAGGACTATTAACCATTAAGAAAACACGCTCCGAATTAGTGGAATCAGGTGTTGAAGAACTAAAAAAATGTATATTAACCATTACGGGAGAGGAAGTAAAAAGCTTTCATACAGACTTAAGCTCTCGCACAGGTGAACGAGTGATGGTATTTAAATTATATAATAATGTTGAAAATCTCTTTGCGTAAAAGGTTATTATCAATTTTTTTAGAAGAAAATAAAGACATTTAATCAGTCTGCGCATAACTTCTACTTATCTTCTTTCATAAGAAGAATAAAAACCCGAATTGGGTTTTTATTCTTTTTAACTGCCTCATTATTTTATAACAGTGTCGTATATAAAAAGGTCGTCTACCGTTGTAGCCAATGCAACGGCTAAGCTAAATGCTAATTGTAAAGTGGGATCATATTTATCATTTTCAATTGCATTTATCGTTTGTCTTGTCACATTACATAGTTTTGCTAATTCTTCTTGAGATAATTTTGCCGATTTTCTTAATTCTCTAATACGATTTTTCATTTATCCACCATATTTCCTCTTAGATAATAATAATGAAATTAAATATATAACTGAAATTGTAACAAGAAAACTAAATGGTTTCATCCCCTCATAATGGCTGTTCGTCCAAGTTGTTACATAGATAGACTCCATAATCTCTAACAATAAAATCCCGATTACAACTACAAAGGTGTATGATTGTGCTCTCATTTTAATGTAATTTGCTCTTTCATCTCCTAATTTTGGTAATGACACAAGATTCGTTACAATTAATAGAATACATATCGCTAAAATAATAAGTAATAAAGCAACTATCCAATTCATCATTCCATCTCCTTTATTAAAATGTAAAAAGCATTTTACATATTAATTTTATCATGAGTTTAATATATGTCAAATTGTTTTTACATTTTTGTTTGTGACAAATTGAAATAATCATGCAACGAAACAATAGAAATTGAAAGGAAAGTAAGCTCAAGTGGGGGAATGACAGTTACCTCTAGTTTTTCTGCAACGTCCATGCACCCCTAGTTTGCAGTCAAAGTTAAATAAATAGATCCTCATAGTGTACATTTTGATAATTTTCCATTGATTTTAATAAGCTACATTAAGCAAGTATCATCCCTTTTTCCTCCTTTGCATAGTGACATGATAAATATATGATTATCTCTAGCTAGATGTATCTTTTGTTTATAAATAATTCAATAGTTGGAATATTATGTTATTATTGATATAGAAAGATAATAATAAAGTCTATTTCGGATAGAAACTAAAGAGGTTGTTAGGTAAAAGTATAGGTTGATGAATCAATGGGGGTGGTCAAAGTAGTGGAATCAGAAAAGCGAAAAAAGAAACGTAGTAAATGGGTGAATTATTCAATCGGAGTTGTTGTATTACTAGCAATTATGGGGGGATCTCTTGTTATATATAAGCATTTTATAGTAAAAACAAATAATGATTCCTTTGTGGCAGAAACTAAAGAAGGAGAGATTCTTGATGAAACAGGGAAGGAGAGCATTGATTATTCTTATTGGAACGAAGATCGGGCAATATCAACTCTGCATAAAATGACACACCAAAAAGTGTACGCATCCGATAAGTGGGGCGCAGTGCAAATGACAAATGATAGAGTAAATCGGCTTTATGAAATTGTAAAAAACAGTAGTTTTTCCAATAAAGATAACCTCTTAGGGATTCTGGAAAAATGGAAGGTTGGAGACTTTAGCACGGTTGATAAAGATCATAATTATTTTTGGAAATATCAAGGTGGAAACGTTGGGGAAGCAACTGGCATTATGACTGCAGAGGATGAACAAAGTTTCATAGAAAGTACATTCAAACAGACTCAAAATGATGCCGAGGAATGAGTTCCTCGTTTAAAGATGCCAAATGAAAGGATCCAATAAATGAAAAGGATAATAGTTCCAACTGTTTTTATACTAGGAGTAATCGGAATTCTCGTTCTTTTTCTGCCACGAGAGGGTTTTGATATAGAAATCGAAAATCAAGCAAACAAGGATATATCCGGTTTGTATTTGACCTATGAAAATATTAAAAAGGATATTGAAATTCCAACCATTAGGGCAGGAGAAAAAGAAGAATTTCAGGTGAGTGTAAAAGATAATTCTTCCGATAACTTTGAAGAAGCAGCATTAAAACTAATCTATGAAGACAATGAAGGGAATCAACAAACAGAGTATATCATTGGTTATTTTGAAAAGGGGTATTATGGAGAAGCTAAAATTAATATCTTATCTGTTGATGAAAAAGGGAAGCTAGAAATAGAAGTAACTGAAAATACAAAATTTTTTAACAAGTCAAAAGGGTGAAAAATTATGATTCATAAATTAAAAGAATACGTAGAGAATGCAAGTGAAGAAGAAGTAAGGTCATTGTTATTTCTTATTCTGCTACAAATAAGTGTGGAAGAACAGCCAGATGAGGAACTTGCGAAAAGTTTAAGAAGAACTTATCAAAATTATTTACAAGCTAAAACAATTCAACCAAAGATTGAAAATAAAAGTGATTATAAGGTCGTACATATTGTTTTTGGTGAATCTGCTGCTGGCAGTTTAAGAATGGCACTTAAAGAAATGGGAGTGCAAGAAGAGGAAAAGGTTATCTATTTTTCAGATGATTTTTCCTTTGGACCATTATGGAAGATAGAGGAGGAAATAGGATTCGCACTTAGGCATAAATGGTTAATAAACCATATTAATTATGATGATGAGTATTTATTTAGCTATAAGAGAAAATTCCATAAAACAATTTTAGAAGTAAAGAATATCAAAGAACAGGCGCATATCATCATTTGGGCAGGTGAAAATGCTAATGAACAAACGGCACAACGCTTTGTTCTTTCTTTATTACAACATAAAACGAATGATATTTTCTTAATTAACCCCTTGGAATACAATAAAGAGATAGCTTCCAAATCGGATGCAGAGGACCATGCAATACATACTGGCGAGTTTACATCTGAGGAGTTACAAGTCATTTATCAAAAAAATAACTGGAAACAGCCACTTACAAAGAGTGCACGATTAAAGTACATCAATGAGTGGAAGAAGATATCCCAACAGAATAAAAATTTAAGAATCTGGGCGGATAAGAAAATTGATAGTGTTGGCGAAGACTATTACGATAATTATATAATAAAAACAGCTAAATTATTACATAAAGAACAGAATAATGCAGATTTTATAAAATCTGCGCGGCTAATAGGAGAGATTATTGGAAATCTCAATCAAAGGATCGGAGATATTTACTTCGAATATCGATTAATCCGATTAGTATTAAAAGGGATATTTGAACTAGAAGGGGTTCCTAAAGCTATGCGGTATTACAGTGTTAAGCTGCAAGAAGGTTATAGGTAGTAAAATCTTTCATATTGTCAATTAACATAAGGAGAATATCTTATGATAGAAAATGAAGAACAAACAGATATTTTTAATTTAGCAATAAAGAAGCTCTGCAAACTTAATAATATTTCTCCAAGGAAACCGAGATTTGAACTCATAGACAACTTAGTTGTGATAAATATTAAAAACCACTTAAAAGATGGCGTAGATTCCGACTGTTTTTTCCTATTGAATTTGGTATACCAAATAATAGGAGCACTAGGAATAAAGTTTCATCAACAATTAATGCTCTTTCCGAACTCGAGGAGAGTGGCTAGTATAGCTGTTTCTTTTAAAAAGAAGGATTATGATACTTTAAATAGAAATTTAAGGGAAGGAAACATTCCTATTTAATAAAAATTTATCCAAACTTAGTGAAACTAAATGCTCCCATAAACGTATGTATAAATATATATAAATAACGTTTGAACGGTATTCAAACAACGAAACTAAGTTAGCTGATAGGGGGATAAAATGAATAAAGTTGCAATCTTGATAATCGTTGGCATACTACTACTTATGACAGGAATTTACGTATCTGCTTTTCTATCCGCAAATTGGGTAATGATTGGTACAGCACTCACTGTTGTAGGAGGCATTATGACGGGCGGGAGCTCATACTTCCTAATAAATACAAAAAAATAGCCAGATACCTCAATTCCAGAAGAAAATGCCGATTGACAAAGGGGACAAATATGCCTACTAACAAAGGGAATAAACATCCCAAATTGGAAAACTATTTAATATATGGAATGATTTTTGGATTATTAGCTGGTTCTTTATTAGGTACATTTGCAATGATTTCAGGGCATGTATTTATAGCAATAGGCAGCTACGGAGCAGGAGCAGCTTTAGGAATGCTGGTAGGTACCTTATTATATACCATTAAAAAAGGGCGTAGCTAAATAAAATTTATATTCACTGGAAGAGAAAGCAATTATTCCAATTAGAAATAAGTTTTCTCATCAATTCTTAGATAACTATTGAATATTTGTAAATTAACGGAGGTAACTTTAGTGGAAGATTGTTTAATATGCAATCGGATAGAAATGATTAAAAAAGGAACCAATAAGTATTTCGTCAAAGAACTGGAAACAGGTTATATCGTTATTGGTGATCATCAATATTTTAAGGGCTATACATTATTCCTTTGTAAAGAACATAAAAATGAGTTGCATGAGTTGGATAGTGATTTTAAAGAAAAGTTTCTTGTCGAAATGAGTAGGGTATCAGAAGCAGTATATAAAGCATTTAAGCCTATCAAATTAAATTATGAGCTTTTAGGAAATGGTGATTCTCACATGCACTGGCACATATTCCCAAGGAGCGAACAAGAACCTAATCCAACTCACCCAGTATGGTGGACACCTAGAGACCAAATGTATGCTGAGAATGTGAAACCAAATGCTGAAGAACTATCTGCAATGAAAAAATTATTAGTAAGTGAATTAGATAAGATAATGACGTCATACTAAAAACGAAAACCTGCAAAGAGAAATTAGCACACATAATTTCTCTTTTTTGTTTGGAATAACAAATAGATCTTTCCACTTGAATTTATGATTGAGATATAATCTAAAACCCATTTTAGCGTTATCTTCCAATGATCTTCCTTTTATGTTAATCCACTTTCGCAATTTATCATTCAACAAAATCTTCCCTAAAGACAAGTTTCTTTCTTGACGTGGATGCTATTGTGTGACAAAATAAACTACCGAACGGTTGGTAGTTATATAGGGGAGGTAATTAATTTGAATAAATATTGGATGATGGTTTTTAGTGCTGGAATCGTCGAGGTGGCATGGGTTTCAGGCTTAAAACATGCATCAAATCTTTGGGAATGGAGTGGAACCATTTTCGCAATTGCTATTAGTTTTTATCTAATGATATATACGACAAGATATTTGCCAATTGGAACAGTTTACGCTGTATTTACAGGATTGGGAACTGCTGGAACAGTGATCGCAGAAATAGTTTTATTTAATGAACCAATTAACATAGCAAAAATAATATTGATGCTTGTATTACTAATTGGGGTAATTGGTTTGAAAATAGTAACAGATGAAGCAGCAAATCAAGAGGAGGCTTGAATAGATGGCATGGTTAGCTTTAATTGCAGCAGGTTGTTGTGAGATAATTGGCGTTATAAATATTAAAAGATTAACGATGAAAAAGTGGGATGCGTTCCTTTATTTAATCATTGGGTTTATGTGCAGCTTTGCCTTGTTATCTTATGCAATGAAAACTATATCAATGGGAACGGCATATGGTGTATGGACAGGAATTGGTACAGTTGGTTCTGCTCTATTAGGGATGTTTGTATATGGAGAACCAAAGGATGGCAAAAGAATTTTATTTATATCGATGATACTTGTTGCAGCTGTAGGTTTAAAACTAATCTCGTAAAGGAGAGAGTCCGATGAAAAAAGAAGAAATAAAAAAAGCGGCAATTAAGTTCTTTTTGCAAAATGGCTTTGAAGGAGCCTCTCTTTCAGAAATTGCTGAGGAAGCTGGGATAAAGAAAGCTTCTATTTATTCTCATTTTAAAGGGAAAGATGAATTATTTCTTGAAGTATTAAGGGAAGCAAAAGCAGAAGAGATAAAACGCAAAGCGTATTTTTTTGAAAAAAAAGACAGTCATAATCCCGAAACTTTTCTTTACGAATATTTACTATACACAAAAGAATTGTTCCAAGAAAATGAAATGTTGAAGTTTTGGCTAAGAATGGGATTTTTCCCACCCTTACATTTATATGATGTCATCCAAAGAGAGGTTTTTGAAGCAGAGCAATTTCAAGAAGAACTAATTGGCCAAAAAAGCAGCAAATGGATCAAACATAGCCAAATTCATGTAAAAGATACAAACACTTTTAACCTAGCATTCACAGGGATCATCATGGCTATTATGGTAGAAATAGTTTATTTTCATTCGGAAAAAAGAGTAGATGATAAGCTAGAAGCTTTGTGGGAAGTTTTTTGGAAGGGGGTTTCCAGTTAAATAAGAAAGGAGGGGAAATTATTGCAAAAAAACATTATCATGCATATCCCATTAAATGCACGATAATGATTTTTGCTCCATCGAACCAAAGAATATTGGAGCCAACATGAGATGTGGATTTTAAGCCTCACCAAATCCTACTGCGAATGCTAATAATGTAAAAAACACACCTGCTGCCCCATTTAAAAGCACTCCAAGAATAATATTGCTCCATTTTTTCGAAAAAACAGCAAAGACAATGCCCGAAAGAGATAAAATAGGGAATAGCAAGAAGAAAATTCCTGCGTTTTTGGTGCTGAGAAATAAGGATAATATAATACAAATACCTACCATAAGTAGCGACAACCATCCATTTTTAGTCATTTAAAGCACTCCATTCATTTGTCGTAGTAATTGTATTATACAATATAATCAAATGAAGATGGGGTTTATTACCATTTTCTGGATAGCTAATACTAGCTTTTTAAATCAGGTGATGCGTATAATTCTATAACTATTTTGGCAGTTGTAGCATTATTTTTTTTATCTAAAGCAAAAACGAAAGAAAATATGTGAAAATACTAGAAAGTCTTGCCCAAAGTTTAGGAATACTCGGGAATTTTCTCCTCTTAACCTACTAAGCACTATGATTTTTTAAAACTTTCGTCATTACAGTAAAAATCATTGAATGCCATAGAAATCTCCAGCATTTTCCTTGATAACTCTAAATCCTTCCTTTTCATAAAATGATAAATTAGGATTTCCTTTATAAACCATTAACGAAAGAGTACTCTCCTGAAAAAATGCATATCCTGTAATTTTATCGTTATTTTCTGCAACAAGCGTTAAAGAAGAGTTAAGACGTTTCTCCATTTCAACATCTGAATAGGCATCATTTAAAACTTTCGCTTGTATTTCTTCTAGAATGATTTCACTATATGTATTTTTCCAAGTGACAACAGCAATTTTCCGGATGGAAGCTATATCTGATCTATTCATTTCTCTAATAGT
Source organism: Niallia sp. M35 (assembly GCF_050971705.1). Lineage (NCBI taxonomy): Bacteria > Bacillati > Bacillota > Bacilli > Caryophanales > Bacillaceae > Niallia > Niallia sp. M35. Next base: position 61,681 of record NZ_JBPCEP010000017.1, on the reverse strand, counting down.
AAACATACTTATATCATCTCCTTTTAATGGTGTTTACTAGTAAATGGCAACATAGATTATTAGCGTAAAACTATGTAAACACTAAAGCTGAAGTGAGATTTATATAGTAATAACGAGGTGTGGAAGAAATAAGTTTAAGGATATATGTAGTTTGGCTGATAAGCCCCTAGCTTTGGCTGATAAAAATGAAGTTTGGCTGATAAGCCCCTAGCTTTGGCTGATAAAAATGAAGTTTGGCTGATAAGTTCCTAGTTTTGGCTGATAAAAATGAAGTTTGGCTGATAAGCCCCTAGCTTTGGCTGATAAAAATGAAGTTTGGCTGATAAGCCCCTAGCTTTGGCTGATAAAAATGAAGTTTGGCTGATAAGCCCCTAGCTTTGGCTGATAAAAATGAAGTTTGGCTGATAAGCCCTTAGCTTTGGCTGATAAAAATGAAGTTTGGCTGATAAGCTTCTAGTTTTGGCTGATAAATTCACCAATTTGGCTAATTCACTCCCTGCAATTGCTTAAATCTGCAAGAAGAATGATGTTTGATCAACAGATGACAGAGCCTTTGATAAATTTAAATTAAAAATGGAACCAATGAATGTTTATTTAGAAAAACACATCAAAACTTTTGAACAAATTTAAGAAAGACCATTTGACGAGACTTATGTGAGGGATAGAGATAGTTAACTGTTGAGTTTGAATATCTTACTGGCATATATTCTAATTATATTTACAACAAAAGAAAAACTCAGACTTTCAATCATTTTTTCATTAAAAACCACTGGCGGAAGAACTTACCGCAGAGTTAGATCAAATAGAAGCAAACATAGTGTCTTTGGAAATAATGGCAGTATGATATACTAAATATAACCTATGTAAAAAATTTACTTTTAGTCATAAAGAGAAAATATTTGGAGGAGGAAAATGAGAAAATTCTTTTCGATTTTGTCTGTAATTTCCACATTATTAGGATTACTTCTGTTTATTTCGTTGTTACAAAATGATGAAAAGCTTCTTACCGCTTTATCTTTTGGAACTAAGGGATATCCCTTTATTATTTTACTAAATCTATACAATATTATAGGTTTCTTGTTTGCTATTTTCGCAGAAAGGAATAAGTATAGAATTTTATTATTTCTTTTTAGTATTTCAATGATATTAACTAGTCTATTTGTAACATTTGTTGCTCTGTATGGTTTCCGAGAACCTTAATAACCCAGTTATATAGTAATAGTGAGAATAGCTGCGCATTAAGAGATAAGTGTTTATTTATTGAGGGAGGATAGTTGAATAAGAAATGATTTAATCTCTATTGGTTATATAATTGTAGATTACCTTTGAGGAGGAATAAAGATGCTTCAAATACTGAGAAAATCAGATAATTTAATTATTGTCATACATGAAATCTATGGCATTAATCAACATATAAAGAATTTTTGTGATATTTTATCAAATCAGGATTTTGATATAATCTGCCCAAACTTATTAGAACGGGAACAACCATTTAATTATTCTGAGGAGAAAATTGCCTATCACAATTTTATGGAGACTGTAGGATTCTCCGATGCTGCAGATAAAATAAAGAATTTATTAGCAGGTGTTAAAAATAAATATCAAAAAATATATATTATTGGATTTAGTGTAGGGGCAACGATTGCTTGGTAGTGCAGCGAGGAAGATTGTCTTGATGGGGTTGTGGGGTACTATGGTTCGAGAATAAGGAATTTCACGAAAATAGTACCACTAATATGTCCTATAATTTTATTCTTTCCTCAAGAGGAGCAATCATTTAATGTGGATGAGTTAATTTTAAATTTAGATAAAAAGAATATAGAAGTACATAAATATTTTGGACATCACGGATTTAGCGACCCATACTCTATAAAATTTAATGAGAAATCATCCCAACAAGCTTTCAATGAAATGCTAAACTTCTTAAAGAAACATTGATTTATTAAACAAGGTTGATATTCATCTAAAGGGGCAAGTTCAAGAAGGATTTTTATCGGTTATTCAATAATCGAGCCTTATTTTGAATAGCATTCTTTTATGAAATGTTACCAAAAGAAGATTTTGGGACTTTGAAATATTTATTCGAGGTTCTCGCAAATAAATGCGAATAAATATATGGGTGGTACAATTGCTAAAACAGAAATTAGGAATTTTAGAGCATCAACAGAAATTTATAGATTTATACAAAAATTAGCAAATTTTAATGAAAATTTGCTTAGAAAACCAATTGGAGAAGGAAAATGGTCTGTTATAGAAATCATAGGTCACTTTTATGCTTAGGATGAATTTGTTTTACAATACAGAATTCCATATTTATTATCAGCTAAAGATTTGCCCAAAGGTCCTAAAGCTGATGATTTAAACTCTCAATCTGCATTAATTGCTAGAACCGAAGATATAGAGAGTACCTTTAAAAAATGCATACATATTCGATACGAGTTAATCAATCAATTAAGCAACATATCTGATGATAATTGGTTAATTGAATTACAGATTAATCAATCTAAACTAACACTTTATGAGTACTTAAAAGGATTAATGGAGCACGATCTACATCATTTTAAAAAAATAAAATCTGCTCTTAAACTATATGATTATTGGTGTAAAAGTTTCTATGCAAGTTAAAATTTTTGTTGTATATAACTTGAAATTTTGTTTAGTTAAATATAAATAACATTCCATTAGGAAAAAGTTCTATTTTCCGAATTTTAGTAGATTTTCTATATCATAAACGAATGTAATGATATTTTTTCCTTTTCCAGGTCTAAACACATCCGTAGTACATTCTTCTAACCCACATAAATTAGATCAATATTTCTTCTCATTAATCCTTCTTAAAGGTGGGAAGTGGATCTATTTGAGACCTAGTTCTCTTAATACTAGAATTACCATCAAGCAATATCCATTTTTCTCTTTCAATAAAGGTCATTTCAAGTACTCCTTAGAATGATTTTTCTTGTTGAATACTCTATTTTAGTTTATTTTTCTTCATAGAACAAATGGTGTAGCCGAAGGAAGGAATTTTCTGATTCAAATAGAATTACTAATAGAACTGCGTTAGGATAAAAGACGTAGAGGAAAAAACATTGGAGTTGTATGTAATGAATATCAAACTTAATAAAGCTATAGATCTACGGAAAAATGGAAAGCTCAAAGAATCTAACGAACTGATTGGTGAATTGGTAAGGGATTTCCCAGAGGATGCTATATATAATTATCAATATGCCTGGAGCTTTGATATATTGGGAGAAGAAGAAAAGGCAGTGCCATATTACGAAAATGCTATAAAAATAGGATTACCTTCTGAGGATATGGAAGGTGCAATATTGGGATTAGGGAGTACATATAGAGCTTTAGGAGAATATGAAAATTCAAAAGATGTATTCTTAAAAGGAATGGAATTATTCCCAGATAATCATGCAATTCAAGTATTTTATTCCATGACCTTATACAATTTAAAAGAACATAGTAAAGCGATGGAGCTGATACTAAAGTGTTTAATTAATACGACAAATGACACTGAATTACTAAGTTATAAAAGAGCTATAAATTTCTATTCAGATAAACTAGATGAAACTTGGAAGTAATTTATATATTCAACAAAGTTTTGCATCCTTTCCTTAAACAAGGAGAGGACTGCTCTATGTCACAAAAGGGACAGTTTAGCTAATAAAAAACTTTTTTATAAAAGAATAATGGATACCATCAAATCATAAGGTACCCATTGAAGAAAATTTATTTAGCTTCCACTTCACTAATAAATGCATGCGTATTGCCTTCTGTATCTTTAAAGAAAGTCATCCAAGTTTCCATTCCACTCATCTTTGCCACAATATGTGGTACGTCGACAAAGGATATTCCCTCATTTGTAAATTTTTCATAGGTTTCCTTTATGTTTTCTACTTGAAAGTAAAGGACAGAACTTGGATGAGCAAACTCTTCTTTTTCAGGTAAACTGAGTAGAATTCTTGTTCCATTACAATCGAAAAATGCCATTGTATCTGTTGAAAAAAGTAAGGGAAGATCAAGAGCCTTGTAAAACTTTACTGCTCTATTAATGTCTTTAACTGGTACTCCGATTTGATTTATCTTTTGTATAGTAGTCATTATTCTCTCCTTTATTGTGTCATACCACTATAATAATTCATAAATGCTGAAACGGATAGGGATGCAGCTTGATTTTTCCGAAAATACTGATTTTAGATAACTGGTTTGGGTGCATAATCTACAGGTGTAGAATAGGTACTAATGTGAATTAAGAAACAAATAACTAGTAAAAATGTGGGGGATTGATTCTAGAAGGATTAATGCTTTTTTTATGAATTTATTTACTAACAAAGCTGAACAAAAATCAAATAATACCAGAAGTATAAAAGAAAAATATTAAAGAGGGAAAGAAATTGATAAAAGGAATATATAAAGGAGAATCTCCTACTTAATAAAAGTGAGAGATTCTCTTTTTAAATATTATAAAACATTTAGCTGTTGCTTATATCTTTCAAAATTAAAGAGAGTTGTAATATATTGTTCGGCCTGAATATACACTTTAGAAGTTAAAAGTAGCAGCATCTAAGAATTAGTTAGATAAATCAATAAACCACCTAAAATAATCTATTTTATTTTCGTTCATTATTTTCTCGCAAAAAGCGAATAAATTTTTTTAAACCTGGTATTTGCTGTTTTTTGTTTTTGATTAAAAAGTCTATTTTTATCTTTTTAGGTAGTTCTGTAAATATGATTTCCTTGGTACCTTTTCGAGTTTCTGCAATATCTGCAGGTATTATGCTGATACCCAATCCATCGTGAACTGCTTGAATAATAGACTCGAGAGAATCAAATTCAATGATGTGAGAACTATGAAAATTGCTTTCTTTGGACCACTCCAATAATTGTTTTCTATATATGCAATTTCTATCACTATTAACTATCAACGTCTGATTAGAATTAATATGAATGGGGTTAAGTGTAGGGGAAATTAGTATAATTTTCTCTAAGTAACTATAAACAATCTCGCAATCAGATGTATTTTTACTACTATTATTTACAAATATACCATCCACTTCACCATAGAAAAGCATTTCTTCTAACATCAAATTATTACTTGTTCTTACTTTCACATCTAGATTATTAGATTCTTTTAAAAATGCAGAAAGTAAGGAAGGAATCTTAACGGCAGAAATTGTTTGAGAAGCTCCTATTTTTAATGATTCTCTCCACTTATTAGGATTAATAGCTGTTTTAGCTTCGTCTATCAATTGTAGAATTTCATTTGTATAATCTAATAATTTTTCCCCTTCTTCAGTCAATGTTACTCCCCGATTATTTCGCATAAATAATCGCACGCCTAGTTCATTTTCTAAATTTTTTATTCGTTGACTAACGTTTGGTTGTACATATCCTAATTTTTCGGCTGCTTTTGATACTGATTGCAATTCTGCAACATGTTTGAAAATCTTTAATTCATGACTTTCCAATAGTTGCGCCTTCTCTCTGGTATCATTTAAAATGATACCTAATTCATTATTCTGTATTATACTCCTCATTTTAATTAAAGCATAATGTAATAGTACAAATAAAAATAAGTAAGGATGATACGGAAATGGAATTAATGAATAAAGTAGTAATCATTACCGGGGCTGGAACTGGAGTAGGAAGAGCTACAGCTGTAAAACTAGCTTCTGAAGGTGCAAAAGTAGTGATAAATTACAACCAATTTGAAAAGGAAGCTCATAAAGTTGTTAATGAAATAAAACAAAATGGCGGGATAGCTATTGCTTATAAAGCAAATGTAGCAAACGAAAAGGAAGTAAAGGAATTAGTATCCCAAACTGTTCAAACTTTTGGATCTATAGATGGATTAGTAAATAATGCGAGTATCACAGCGCAAATAGCTATGGATAACTTAGATGCATTAACAGATGAAATATAGGATTCTCTTTTCAGTGTAAATGTGAAGGGAATGTTCCATTGCATAAAAGCCGTTGTCCCTTTTATGAAAAAACAACATTCTGGAGTAATTGTAAATATGGGGAGTGTAGCAGGAATGACTGGTATAGGTTCGTCTATCCCATATGCAGCAACAAAATCTGCTATACATACGATGACAAGGTCATTGGCTATCGCATTGGCACCTTCCATAAGAGTTAATAGCATTTCTCCTGGAGCAGTTGAAACAAGGTGGTGGGCTGGTAATGAAGAGAAGATGTATCAACTTGCAGGCAAATTACCACTACAAAGAATTTCCACACCAGAAGATATAGCTGAAGCAATAGTTTTTCAACTAATTCAAAAATCTATAACCGGACAAGTATTTACTATAGATAATGGTCAAACCCTCTAAATAGAGGGTTTTATATATTAAGCTGCCGTTCTGTATTTGTTCTGTTTGTCAAAAAAGCCAGTGATCCTTAATGTACATTCTATTAAGATGAATTAGTGTATTCCTTTTTGACTATGTTTCACAGATTTGTAAGTAATAGCGATTTGTCTTCCGCAGTGAAGCAGGAAAAAAATATATAATAATGTAATATACAGGAGTTTTCAGAAGGTCGTCGAAATAGTTATCTATAATCAGAAGGAGTGTGATTAGTTATGTCTCGCGCGAAAGACGTTTTGCAGGATCAATTGTTAGCAAATGCGAATGATCCTAGCTGGTACGTATCGTTTTCGGAATCTGTTGTAAATTTAACAGAGGAAGAAGCGTTTTGGAAACCTAATGATGAAAGCAACAGTATTGCAGAAATTGTACAACATCTTCTTTACTGGAATGAAACTTGGCAAACAAGATACAAAGAATCTCATGTCAATGCTGTTGCCCCTATAAATGATAATAATGAAAGCTTTGTTATTCCAGAAAATATAACGTTTGCTGATTTAAAAAAGTCTCTTTTAGCTGTTCTGCTTCAATGGCAAGACCTACTGACACAAGAAAAGGTTGATAATGATGTAATTGGGTTCACGGAGACGGCAAAGTGGTGGGAGGTTCTAAGCAATTTGACCACTCATAATGCATACCACATTGGACAAATCGTTTATATTCGGAAACTGCAAAAAAGTTGGAAAACTAATCTTAAAGGAGATTAAATAAAGTAACTTTTATTTTATTGCTCTATATAGGCTTACCCTTAGTAAGAAGTCATACTTTGAAATGCTTTATACATAAAGGTATCAGAATTTGTTAAGGTAAAAAGAGTAAGAGTATTTTCACTTAAGCAATCGAATGCTTTAATTTACAACGAAAAATAGCAAGATGATAAAACGCTTGATTTTTTTCAAGCGTTTTATCTGTATTAAGGTGTATTACTGCTTTTTTAGGTTTTCTGCGCATTAATGGAACTATTTGATTTTCCGTTATTACACTATATGATAAACTGTTTTTAACAGAATTTTTCGAAACGAATTGCGCTGTTAAAATAATTTTTACAAAAATAGATTCAGATATTTAGGAGGTACAGAATGAATATAGAGAAAAGACTATATGAAGAAGCAGTAGCGTTAATAGAAAAAAGGTATCCAGTAGGTTGGGGAGGCGCTGCTGCTATGTATACAAATGAAGGGGAAATTTTGACTAGTGTTGCTCCTGAAATTATTAATGCTTCTACAGAATTATGTATAGAAACAGGTGCTGTACTTGAAGCACATAAACTTGCTGTCCGAATTACCCATTCCATTTGTGTAGTGAGGGAAAATGAAAAAGCTGCCTTTACAATCCTCACGCCATGTGGAATATGCCAGGAAAGGCTTTTTTATTGGGGATCAGATGTGAAAGTAGCTATTACGAATCCTGGCAATGAAATTATTTTTAAGACATTAGCAGAAGTACAACCATATCATTGGTATGAAGCATATCGAGAAAGATAATCCACTTTAAGACATCCCAGGTATGAAACTTAAGAAACCTTTAAATTACTGCTAGCGACCTAACAGGATGATGATTGATAATATTCTAGTATAAAAATTAATGGAGTTTATTAGCAAAGTGAAGATAATGAATAGGGAGAATGGCTAATCTATAATTATTCTTTGTAATCCGCATTATCAACCAAATGCTTCTTATAGGAGACAACATCATAATAACCAGTTATATTTTTCCTCCCCGGGATACGAATGACCATTCGAATGAAATTATAAGGAGGATTATGGCTCCTTCAAACCCAACTACATGTAATGTGACATCATACGAATCTTCATGTTCGTTAAAAGTAATCGACTCTATTTTTTCATTCATATAAAGCTGCATATCGCCATGCTTTTCTATGATTTCAAGTATGGTTGGACCGAGAAATCTTAAAAAAGCAGACTCTGTTAATGTAGAGTTTACCTTTGGAGGAATGCCTTCTGATATGGTGGTTACATCTACCACAGGATGTAAAGATGTGAAAAGAAGTAATAATAAAAAAGAGGTTCTCATAATAAAAATTTTCTCCTATAAATATTGTATTATGATTAGCTCTTGTTATTATTTTGGAAATATACAGTTGGAAAAAGAGGGTAAGGAGCATTTACCCAATTCTATCGAGCTGATGTAATTTTCATATAAAGGGAAATAGTGTTATATGCATAACAATCTTATAAAAATAATTCTTCTTTTTCTCTAAATGCAAATTTTGAACAACCATTGTCTTAAATGTATAATTGCTATTTTTTTCATTTATAGCTTTAGTTGAAATACAATAGAACCTTTCGAACTGGTAATATGCAATATCATACATTTATAACTAAAATATTTAGGAGGCAGCCTATTGTATGTCTATTGGTTCGGTCAACTTTTCTGGTTATTAACTGGTGGCGCCTTCTTAGTCTTCCTAATAGGATTACGGCGCTGATCTTGGGAAATTGTTTTAATTAGTGGAATTCTCTTTTTTGTGCCTGCCCTTTATTTTTTAGGAGCGAATAATTGGTTTCGATTATTAGTGATTGTACCGTTAATTCCATTTTGGTCTGCATTTAGGATAAAAAAGAGCATGTAGCCTTGTTATAATGGAAGGGAATTATTTTCCTTTTCAATCACAAAATCATTGTTTTTTTCCACGATTCTTTTCCTTGTAGTTTTATAATTGTGAGCATGATATTTATATTCTCTTCTGTATTGGGGATTTTTCTATTTATTTCCATCGCGATTCATAATTATTTGTTTCTATGATCTTTTTTATACCGCCTGGCTCATCAACATTGCGAAAGTTAGTTCTAAGTAAGCTAGTGGCTTTTTTAGTATTTAAAGAAGTATCAAAAGCATGAAAAGGTTTTTCGTACTTGTTAATGGAAAAGGGCAGAAGATTTGTAGTTGCAAATCCAAGTTGCAATAATCTTTTGCCATAAAAAGAATAATAGCTTTCCTTTTGTATTGGACCAAAGTGTAAAATTCCTGTTAAATTCATATTGATGATTTCGATTATTGCGTTTGATAAATCATCAATATGAACAAAAGTTTTGAATGTGTTGGCAGGGGCATGCGCATATCCATGTATTTTAATTTCATGAACGAGTCGTTTTGTTCTAGCTTCAATCTCTTGATTAGCATCTTTGCCATAAATAGGACCTGTCCGAATAATTAGATGGTTTGTGTGATTTGTAAGGAGTAAATCTTCCCCAATGTGTTTGGCATTTATATATGTAGATAATGGTGCTCCACTAGGTAGAAATCCTGGTAGATCTGTTTCAGAATAGTTACCTTTGCCGTCCACAAAAACTGCATCTGTTGACAAATATATTAATTTTGTTTTTGGAGAAATGACAGTTAATATATTGTGGAGGCCAATTTCAATAAGCTGCTTCTCATTTTCTCCATCCATCAAAGACCAAATAACAACATCAGGATTAATATGGTTCATTAGTTGGGTTACTTGATGTTTGTTATTCGTGTCCAGTTGTAAAATATGTGAATGGGCATTTGCAAAACGAGAAGTCCCGTAAACGGAAAAATCAGGTATGGATGAGGCAAGTGCAAATAAGGAAGATCCTAAAAATCCAGTAGATCCTAATATGATAATTTTCATAAGCAATACTCCTAGTTCATGAGTTTAGAAAAATCTGTTAATATGATAGTATCATAATTTAATTGGAAGAATCATGAATTTTTTTAAAAGGAGAGATTATTGATAGAAATTAAAAATATTGGGCGTATTTGTCGGACAGATTCAAGAGGCAATATCATAAATGATTCGACTATAAATGCCATAAAGCCAGAATTTAAATGTATTATAGAAGCGGCGGTAGCAACATATGTATCTCATTTAGGAGAACATTTACATAGTGTGTATATTAGAGGTTCTATTCCTCGTGGGTTAGGAATAGATAATGTATCAGATTTGGATACAATAGCTATTACCAATAAAAATATTGATTCCATTGACTTAAATTGGGTTGATAGAGCAGAAGAAGTCTTAAATGAAAACTTTAAAGCAGTTGATGGTGTTGAACTTAGTTTTTATTTTATTGAAGATATTTTAGAGACTACTAACTTTTCGATAATACCATTTATGATAAAAACTCATAGTATTTGTGTTTATGGAGAAGATATAAGGGATTTTTTACCTAACTATAAAGCAAACAAAACACTTGCCAATGAACATCTTGTCAATTTAAAAAGTCAAATTCAACAGGCAAAAGAAGAACTTTCTGGGAACGAAGATGTTGAAGATGTAGTGGATTGCTGCAGGTGGATTATGAAAATTATAATTAGGGCAGGACTAGCCTTGGTTTTAGTGGAAGAAAACAAATACACAAGGGATTTGTACCCAGCATATAAACTATTTTCTGAACACTTTCCAAGCAAACAATCTGAAATGAAACAAGCACTGGAGTATGCGGTTAACCCAATAACTAATTCAGAAGTAATCATAAACTTTTTAAATGTAATGGGAGACTGGATGATAAGTATCACGGAAAAATGGCTGCAAACTCATAATCCTATAATGGAGAGAAATATGAAAATATAAAAAGCGAGATAGGCATAGTGAGTTGCAGATTCGGGGATAAATAAACGCTATTGGATATTTTTTTATTCATAAGGCATACTGCCAAAAGAGAATTATATGCAAAAGATTATCATTCAAAATTATAACGAATTAAATATTAAATATCTAGTTGCGTCCTTCCCTTCATTATTTACCTTTAGAAAGATACATCATATAGAGAAATCTAGAAAAGAGATTTATAATCTGATAGTGCATCTTGACCAAGAAAATGATGATAAGAAATTATAGAGTAGTAGAGGCGATTATTGAAGATCTAGAGGATATAATATATAGATTTCTGACCTTTGAGATAATGGATTTAACATAAAAAATAGGGGGTGAGATTATGATTAAAGTTAGAAAAGCGGAACCGAAAGATGTCGAAGGAATTGCAAAGGTATGCAGGGATGGCTACTGGGGAACATATGAAGATCTCAGTTCAAAAGAATATATTACTAGAATTATTTCAACGTTTTATAATCGGGAAAGAATTCACAAGGAAGTTACGGAAACAAGTAGAGAATGGGGAGGCTATTTTGTTGCCATTGATAATGATGAAGTAGTCGGTGCCATTGGTGGTGGCATGATAAATGATACCGCTAGCGAAGTGTTTGTTTTATACATCAATCCGGATAGGCGGAATGAAGGCATTGGTACAAAATTATTAGATGTTCTCACAAAACAGCAGAAGGAAGAGTTCGCTGCAAGTGAGCAATGGGTGTCAGTAGCGAAAGGTAATCAAAAAGGAATCCCATTCTATGAAGCGAAAGGATTTATTTTTAAGAAGGAACAAGATACATACGGCAATGTAGAAGGAGAGAGTTACACTTCCTTGCGATATTGTCGAGTAATTTAAAAGCAGAAAGAAATTAACTATAAATGTACACATTTTTCTATATGTATTCAAGTAGACCATCTAATTTGATTTCTTAGGTGGTCTTTTGAATTCTTTTAAACGGAAACAATGATCGAATAATGCTAATAAATGAATTATGGCGATTTTTAAATAAATGATGATCACAGCAATAATATAGAATTATCAAAAAGGAATAGTCAGATTAGACTACAAAAAGTTGGAACAATAAGGTAAAATAGACTTTTACATAGTAGTGAGGATAAAAAGCTTACCTATTAGACCCTTCTTATGACAAGTAATTGAACGGCTTAGTGAATAAAGATTACAAATTGTATACTATAAAAACTTCAGTTATGATTATGATGTACCATTTTTAAATAACCTACGATTTAATATAAATGTGAGGACTGTTTTAATGATAGACAATGAATTTTTACCTAGTATAAAGCTTTATCGTATGATTATTGGCTTATTCATCATATTAATGAGCGCAGGGATAGTGATAGTTTACATAGAGGATAATCGAATTATTTCGATGTCTTTAATCTTGCAATTTTTATTCGTTGTAAGTATTTCTATTCTACTAGTCATTTTTCCCAAAAAAGATACATTAAATTTTAGAGCAACGATTATATTTTTGATGTCTGCCTATTTTTTCTTTATGTATTTACGGTTTCCTGACAGATTTGCTTTGATATTGCTGATTTGTTTTATACCAGTTATTCCTGTCTTGTTTTTACATATTAGATTATTTTATATCACATTGTTAGGGAATATTACTATTATGTTATGCGTAATTATTTATTTGATGATGAATAAATCCCCTGGCATACATAGTTATAGCTATTTGGATTTTATAGGAGTTATCACTAATTTCTTGGGGACACAGCTTTTGCTGCTGTTTCTTTTCCTGCTCTTTCAAAAAAGAATGAAAGATCAAGAGCTATATTATGTTCAAGTTAAGCAAGCTGAAAAGCTGAGGACAACAGGGCAGCTTGCGGCAGCTGTTGCACATGAAATTCGTAATCCTATTACGGTAGTAAAAGGATTTATCCAGCTTCATGAAAAGGATAAGGAAATACCAGAACATATAAAAAAACAATATAAGCTAATGTTAGATGAGCTAGAAGCAGCCGAAACGGTTATTACTGATTTTTTATCATTAGCAAAACCAAGCGAAACGAAGACGGAGATTATTTCAGTCAAACTAGCTCTGCATACTGTGATGGACTTACTGAATTCATATGCAATGAATGATACGATACATATTGAATTAGAAAGTGAAACGGACTATAAGATTCAATGTAATATCATGGAATTTAAACAATTATTCGTAAATTTATTGAAAAATGCGATTGAAGCCTCCCAGCCTGGTGATACAATTCATGTAAAATTAATAGGAGAATTAGACATATTAAAAATTGTGATTATCGATAAGGGTACAGGAATGAACGAAGAACAATTAGAGCAGATTGGAACACCTTTCTATTCTTTAAAAGCGAAAGGAACAGGGCTTGGATTAATGATTTGCTATAATATTATCGAAAAGTATGATGGAACCATTCATTTTAAGAGTAAGGAAGGAAACGGAACAGAAGTTACTGTTACTTTTCCTATTGTATAGAAATAATACCTGATTTAATTATTCATTTTTAGTACATCACTAAGTATTCTATTAGGAAGCCATTAATCATTGTTGAAATGCGATGATTAATGGCTTTTGTTTTTATGAAGTAAATAACTAAGCTCAAAAAGAAAGTTATCTAAATAAGGTAAAACTTAGAATTTATTAGGAAATTAGTATTATTATTTTTCTAAATATTAATAGTAAAACAATCAATCACAGTGTCTCCTATTCAAAACATTAGGATGGTTATTAAGATTTCTTTCGCTAAAAATAGAAAAAATGTTTCTCGAGACTATTTTTAGAGAAACTCTAAATGGGGAAGAATATCTCTACTGGTATTCTATCCAAGGGGAAGGTGAACAAGAAGTAGAACAATCAGAGCATTTGATTGATAAATAGCATATTGAGTTTTGGAATGAACGTATAGATGATATGTCTAAGCCGGTTGATATAAAGACAGAAGTTGTTATGATTTCTCATAAGGTGAAATAGAGTATGAAGTAAAAGTTTAAGATCTCCTATTGGAGGTTTTTTTGTTTATATATTGGTATAAAAATACTGATTTAGAGAACAAATCGCTACTGTTTATCTTGGATAGCATAGTATTGTGAGTAAAACCTTAAAGATTGTATATATCTATTCAATAGATGAATAGAATAACTTCCGTTACAAAAACATACATATATACTTGAAAGGGGGATGGAAGATGAAAATATCCAAGTCTCATAGCTTAATATATTACATAAATATTAGTATTATGGGGATTATTGTAATGTTTGTCTGTATAGCAGTTACTACAACATCAGTTTTCTCATTGAAATTAACTTCAAATAATATGATGGATTTATTAAAGCCAGTTAACTCCACTGAATTATTTTCTGGATTTTTTCATATCTCGAATCATTCATTTCCCCCCCTCTAATGCTAGTGAGCATACAGTTTCAACTCTTTTTTTACAACTATCAGCTAATGTGCGACTTGATGATATAAGGACTTTGCTTGGTCGCGAACTACCTACATTGGCGAACTTTCATACAGAAATTGTCGTGGCTGAGGAAGGGACAACTCTTGCTAATCTACCATTTGAATCAACTCCCTCAAAGGATATGCTAGAAAATCCATTAGTGGTCGATGAAGAAAAAGTTAAGGAAGAAGAGCAGAAGGAACAGCCAAACAAAGATGAAAATAAAAAGGTAGCTGGGAAACCAAAGAATAAGACAATATTTATTTACAATTCACATAATTATGAGGCATATCGCCCATTGTTAAAAGACACTGCTAACAACCCCAATGTTATAAGTGCGGATGAAAGAGCCAATGTGGTTGGAGTAAGTGCAAAGTTGACTAAATTACTCGAGCAAGAAGGAATCGGTGTTGAATTAGATAAAACAAACATTAATCAATTAATATTGGATCGAAAGTGGAATTATACTTATTCCTATACTGTATCAAAAGAAGTAGTTGAAACGGCCCTAAGCAATAACAACAAACTTGGATATTTAATAGATATACACCGCGATGCAGCAGGAAAAAAGCATACAACAGCATCTATAAATGATAAAAGGTACGCCAAACTCTACTTTGTAATAGGCAAAGAACATAAAAACTACGAAGAAAACCAAAAATTTGCAGTTAAGATCCATAAGGAATTAACTAGGAAGTATCCTGGTATATCTAGAGGAGTTTTCTTAAAAGGAGCCGATACGGGGAATGGGGTTTACAATCAAAATTTTTCTAAAAGAGCATTATTGTTAGAAGTAGGGGGAGTGGATAATAATAATGAAGAAATAAACCGCAGTATTGAGGCGTTTGCAGAGATTTATAGCAGGTTGTACTGGGAAGAGAATAAAGCAACGCAACAATAATAACATGATAGCTAGGAAAATTTTAAAAATTTCCTAGCTTTTTTAGTTTTATTATCTGTTAAAATTTGTCTATGTAAGCGGGCGTTTTAAATTATTTTACTGAAATTAGTGAGGATTTAGATGGAAGGAGAAAAGTTTTGATAAAAGGTAAGATAATACGGTTATTTATTTGCTCACAAAAAAATAAAAAAGAATGAAAGACTAATAAAATTTACACTTTAAGTGATTTGTTATCCAATTTAAAATATTTCGTATAATGTGTTATATTGGAAATGAAAACGTGAGTATAGGAGAGTACAAAATGACACTTGAATCGTATGGTAACTATTATGATAAACGTGTGGAGTCAATTGATGAAAAAATATGTGAATTAATAAGTCAAAGAAAAATAATATCAAGTGATCCTGGAGATCCAACTTCGCAGCATATAGCTATTTGGTCTAAAAAATATAATTTGAATGGGGAGTTTTTAAATGATGTTTTTAGCCATTTACTAAGAGAGGATATATATAAACCAATAGAAGTACCTAAAGGATTTCTGAAAAATAAACCAGTTTTAAAATCGTATGAAGATAATAATGTTTTCTATTCAGTACCATTTATTCGTCAATATGAAAATGCCAGCGTGGTTCACTTGAATATTGATAAGGACGTCTCCGAAGAGAAGCCTGGAGATATGCACCATTTTATATTTATAGAACTTTCCATCAATGGCACCAATATTGTTTACGACTGTCGAAACGATCATGGTGGAGCTTCCGGTGGGCATATATCATTCGAATTCATTGTAACACCGCCCTTGCCTGATAATATGTCAAACATTAAATTAATATTTAAGGAATACAATGAGCCTCTCAAAAGAAAGCCAACTGGTCTTGAATTCGAGTTTACTTTGGACAAATAGTTCTACTATTATATAAGTATCTAACTGTATTGGTAACATATTCTTTCTAAGATGAATAGAGGAGGATTTTAAAAATTTTCTTCTATTTTCATATAAAGAATTATTAGAATGTTCGGGAACTTTTATGTAATTAGAACGTGCAAATAATGAAAAATCTATGGGAGGTAAGGGATAACTTTGCGGGGAATCAAATACTATCTTTTGATATTTACAATATTCTTCTTATCATCATGTCAACAAAATGAGGTAGTAGAACAAGAAGAAAAGGTAAAAGAAGGACTTACATACTCATTCCAACATCCTGAAACTGGTCAAGCGTACAATATAATTCACGTATATAAACTATATGAGAACTTCGAGAAAAGGATGAAAAAAGATGTAAATATGTCAGAAAGTCAGGTGTTTGACGAGGAAGTAATTAATCCTATTTATGAGGCATGTTATCAGGATGCAGAGTATTTCACAGAGACTGTTAAAGCACCAGAAAATAGAGAAGAAGTTAATAATATCATTCAAACAATGGATGTGAAGGCTATAAATTCAGCCATTGAGGAAAGTTTAATAAAATCTTCTAATTATATACCATCAAATCAAAAAACGAATATATGTATTTATCCTACAGAGGCAACTAAGAGTACAACTTTAATGTTTACAGAGGGAGCAGGAAAAATCAGTGTATTATACAATGAATTTTTTAATGAGGAAACTCTTAAAGCAGGAATTGCTCACGAATATCATCATAGTGTGTGGACGGAAAAGTACTTTAATAATTCTCACTCTCATACCGTATTGGATAACTTAATTCTTGAAGGAAAAGCAGTAATGTTTGAAAAGCTTGTATATCCAGATATTACTCTAACTACTGTTAATTACAATTTTAATAAGGATGATTGGAATCAAATTGAACCAGATTTATTCCAAGAAGATTCCTACAGGGCAGCAGAAATAATATCGGGCGGGAATGGACTGCCTTATAATTATGGTTACAATGTCGGTTATCAAATGATGAGATCCTATTTAGATTTACATCCAGATTTCACACCCCAAGAATGGACAGCTCTTGGCGCAAGAGAAATTTATGAAGAAGGAAAATACAACGAACATTATCAATAATAGAAGTTACATATCGAACTAATCCCTTTTACTCTAATACAAAACATTCTCCAGCAAAACAGTGTAGGAGATGGGAAAATTTGTATTTTAACTAATTTATCTGTTAAAATCAAGGTGTTTATATAAATGTTCCTCCTCTTCATTAGGATTGGGGGAAGCTTGTCTAATTTCCTTATCAACTCGTATATATTCATATTTTTGGTCCGGTTCATCTCTAAAAGTCACAAACGTGGTAAAGTGATAGCTTGCTTTTGTCAAGGTAGTATCAATTTCTAGTATGTCATCTTCTTGATATTTTTCTAAAAGATATGCATATACGTCATTTTTTAATGAATGTTTTTGATAGTTGATATATCCTAATATAGCAAAAGGACATAGTATGATTAGCCAAGTCACGGTAGTAAAGATAATAAGCGCTTTTTTCTTCAAATGTTTGCTCCTCCTTTAATAAGACTTACCGACAATTAAAAAGTCAATAAACATTGTTTATGATACGATCTTTTTCTTGCCTAAATCGCCTTATGGATTCATCTATAAGAAAGAACATAATAGATATACTTAAGGAGTAGATAGTGAAAATCCAAAGAAAAAAGAAAGGTAGAAAACCAAAGAAAACATATAATATAAAGCTGAATGCAAGCCTGCCTTGAGGAAGTTTGCTTGTTATTTTCTCTATTAAGATGGAGATCGGAAGCCCATATAGAAGTAAACCTAAGCTGAAAAAAAGAGTATAGCTTATAAGATCTTCTTTTAAATCAACATCTTGAATAACCGGTTGAGTAAAAAATGAGTCTAGTGGAAGAAAAACAGTAAATACAAAAGTGGATAAAAATAAAGTCAGAATAGCTGATACTACTTTTCTTTTAAGCATGTTGTCTTCCTCCAATTCTCTTCACTTTCTTTATTTTAACAAATAATGTAATTAAAAAGGAGAATCGTTTAAAAAAAATGAATTTAGAAACAGAGAAAAAATTTTAACATTAGGGAGGGGGATCGACAATTAACCATGATTAAAGCGATTATATTTGATTTAGATGGTACCTTATTGAATAGAGATGCATCAATAGAAATGTTTGTGGATTGTCAATATGATAGATTGAATATAGAGCTTGGCCATATTCCCAAAGATACATATACAAAGAGATTTATTGAATTGGATCAACGCGGCTATGTTTGGAAGGATAAGGTATATCAACAATTAGCAGCTGAATTCGAGCTTAAGGAGATAACATGGGAAGAGCTCTTACAAGATTATCTTAGCCAATTTAAAAATCACTGCATGGCTTTTCCCAATCTTAAGAAGATGTTGGAGGGATTAAAAAGCCAGAATCTTCTTTTAGGAATGATAACCAATGGGTTTGGACAATTTCAAATGGATAATATGAAGTCTTTGCAGATTGAAAAATATTTTGATGTCATATTGGTTTCCGAATGGGAAGGAATAAAAAAGCCGGATCCTAGGATATTTAATAAAGCTTTAAACATACTGAATGTGCAGCCAAATGAAGCTATATTTGTCGGAGACCATCCAGAAAATGATGTGCTTGCTGCGAAAAAAGTAGGGATGAAAGGGATTTGGAAGAAGGATTTGCATTGGAGAAATGCCGAAGCAGATTATATTGTAGATGATTTAGGAGAATTGCCTTTCATTATAGAAAAGTTAATGTAAAAATAGAACGATGCTAAATGGAATGATATTTTAAGTCGAGAAGCGTATAAAAGAAAGGATTTGAAAAAGGAGTGGAATAAGGGATGAAGCGAGATAAAGAAGAGAAATTACAAAAACAGAAAATGGTCCAAGAACTATATAGAGAAAGAGTAAAACAGAAAAGTAAAGATAAAAACGACAACCGAATTGGAAAATTAATTGTAAACCTTTGCATTGTGGTGTTTTTTGTATGTACGATAATGGCAATCTTGTTTGACTGGGGAGTAAAAGTGCCACAGTTTTTCGGGATTTAGAGCCCAAAATAAAACAAATATACTGGTGCTCTATAATCTTTTAAGAGTAAATAAAATGTGAGGGGCTATATGAACCATATTGGAATAGATTTTGATGATACACTTGTTGATATGAGAAAATCGATTGTAAAACTTTTAAATAAAATACATAACAAAAATTGGGATTACGAAGAAATGGTAGAGTACGGAGTTTCGGATTTATATGGATA
The DNA here is from genome assembly GCF_050971705.1 of Niallia sp. M35. Classification (NCBI taxonomy): domain Bacteria; kingdom Bacillati; phylum Bacillota; class Bacilli; order Caryophanales; family Bacillaceae; genus Niallia; species Niallia sp. M35. Next base: position 42,190 of record NZ_JBPCEP010000017.1, on the reverse strand, counting down.
TTCCTTTGAAGCATTTGTAGATTTTTTTACAATCAACCAAAAGGAACTGCATTCAGCTAAACCATATCCATTTTAAATTGATGTACTTAGTGAACTAAGCAAAACTTCAAAACTATCAATCATGACGGGGAGGCCTAAAGCGTGGATGAATTCAGCGGAACTTTGGATAGTTAAAAATAAGTTGCCCATAGATGATATAGTATGCGCTTCAGAATATATAAATGGTAAGCCTGAATGTGCTTTCATTCATAATGTTACTCTATTTATTGAAGACAACCCTACCCATGCACTATCTATTGCAAATAGTGGAATAGATGTATTGCTACTTGATAAGCCATACAATCAAATGTGTAAGCACGAACGAATAACGAAAGTGAAGGACTGGGAACAAGTAGGTAGGTTGTTATTAAGTTATGGCTTCTATAAATGAAAAATAACTTTGAATCCATTATAGAAGCTAATTAATCTACACAAATCTTAATTCGAGCAACGGCCTCTTTATAATGAAGTATACAATCATTTATTGATAATACAGCGAAATAGGAAAAAGAGGTTAAATCTTCTATTATAGAATTATCATAAATAAAGTTAATATGTAATGGTTTTTTGGGGATGATTTTTTCTTCTAATAGTATAGTTGAAATATCATGATAGATATGCTCTATTGTTTCGCCCATAGCTCTTTCAATGGAAAATCCACCTGCTAGACTAGTCCACCAAGTGAAAAAGGAATCATATATTTGATCAAAAGCAGTTAGATTATCGACATTAACATCACACAATTCATGATAAAATAAGTGTTTTTCATTATAGAAAATATCCTGGTCAATATCTCTATTCTCAGAAATACTTTTCGTTACCTTAGTCCATAAGTCGCGATACTGTAATAAAAAATCCTTTCGAAACTCGCAAGTTGTTAGCGGATAGGGGAATTTCCAATTATCCTTATTATCATTTTGGTTGAGAAAGATATTTTGAACATAAACCAAAAAATTTAATGAATAAGAAGCTTCTGCTATTATTTGTAATGAGTTTTTCATACGTTTCCTCCTAATTTCTCACAGCAGATTTCAATATTTATTCCGCTTTTTTCTGAAGTAACAGAGAATCAACTTTCCAAAAAAGAGATGCACACAAAATAAAAGATGGAAGAATGGAAAGGATCTTCCATATCAAAAAACATGGCAACAATCCATGTGACAACACCAGAAAAAACATTATAGATCGCGAGGTAGAAAATGCTAAATTTCTTTGGTCTTTGATTTAGCAAAATTTGCAGCGGCGACGCAATAACCAGATAAAAGCAAAAGAAAATAAAACTAAATATTAGTATTCCCAACAAACTAAAATAAGAGGAATTAATAAGGTAAATCGTACTAATGCAAATAGCGGTTATCAGAGAAGTAAGCAATGAGTGAGCGATCATATCAATATCTATCTTCTTTAATTGCATGAAATTTCCCCCATAAATGCATCTATTTCATCCTTAAATCGTGAAGCTTCTTCTAGAAACGGATAATGATTGCTTTGATTAAATATCAATAATTTTGAATGAGGAATGCACTCATTCATTTCAAGCGAATAGGAAAGAGGGCATTGAACATCGAATTTTCCACAAATGATTAATGTTGGAGTTGAAATCAACTTAAGCTTCCTAGTAACATCAAAAAGTTGCACTTCCCGGCTAAAATAGTTCAGTCTAATCGAGGATATTTTCTTTTGAATAGGAAGGGAAAAATACTCTTCGTAGTTTTCAGGAGTATATAAGGATAACTTTGTTCGTTCTTTCGTAATTCTCATCTTTTCTGTAATTGTTAAATCAGATCGTTTTAGCTTTTCTATCAAATCTTGCATTTTCTTAAAAGATGGGTGTTTATCATTGTATATACAGTCAGGAGAAAATGTCATATATTCTCTTGCAGCAGCTCCTACTAAAACAAGTTTGTTCAAACTGTTAGAGTAATATATCCCATAAATAACTCCTAGAATACCCCCAGTGGAATGTCCTGCCAAGTTCCATTTTTTAAATCCTAATGCTTCCCGTATTGCTTCTAAGTCGAAGATAGACTCTAGTAACCCTAGTTCATATGGTTGAGTAGCCTTATCGGAGCTACCAGCTTCTCTGAGATTAATTAGAAATACTTTATGCGTATCGACAAAGGATTCTGCAAAATAATCTCCTGTCTCATTAAATTCTGCATAATGGTGGGTTATACAAAGAGGTTCACCTTGCCCTTTAATAAAAATTTCAAATTTTCCCCTAGAGGTATTTAATAACTTTCTAGTCCATTTCTTCATATATACTCCCTTCAAATGCAATAAGGTAATCTCTTGTTATGTATGAGGATGTAAAAGGTTTACTTATTAATCTGCTAATTTTATTAACTCAGCATCATGCCGGATATTTGTTGAAAGCACTACATAGTTGTTACCATATTTTAGCATTTGGGAGAGAAGTTATAAACAGTTTTCGTAAGACAATCGAAAAATTATATCCTGCAGGTAATATGATAGGATAAAAAAACGAAACATTTATTAAGCTCAATCTTCAAGACATTTTTTACTTCATAGTTATTACAGCACCAAGAGGAATCCTTCTAGGGGCGATTAATTCCATCACTTTTTAAAGGCTCTATATCTTATTTAATTTGCATAATATTTTATTACCATATATTGGTCTTTTTTCAACAAGTATTTTATAATCTATTAATAAAGGAGGGGAAAACTTGAATCAAAAAAATAAGAAAGAATTTATATCCATTATTTTAACATTATTCTTATTCTTAGCCTCAATTGCAGTTTTTCTTTTTGTAAGGGGGTCTAATTTAACTCTGTGGATACCAATATCCTTATATTTATTAATAGACTTAGGCCTACTAGTTTCACTTATTATAGGTGTACAATCTAAAAATAAAAACATAAAAATTTTTAGTATTTTATCTAATATTATTTTGTTGATTCCAATAACCATTTGGACATATTTTTTGTTGCTGGCAAATGGAATTTCAGAAAAATAAAAATTATTGCTGGCTTAATTTTAATGGTTATTTGAAAAGATAATTAAAAGGATGGATTTAATGGAATCATCAAAACTTCTAAGAGGAACATTTCTTTTAACGCTAGGAACAATTATCTCAAAAGTTCTTGGTATGCTCTATGTTATTCCTTTTTATCATATAGTAGGGGAAAAAGGAAATGCATTATACTCGATGGCTTATATCCCTTATTCTATTTTTATCAGTATAGCCACTGCTGGCTTGCCATTAGCAGTGGCAAAGTTTGTTTCTAAATATAATTCTCTAGAGGAGTATGCAGTAGGGAGAAAACTATTTAAATCTGGGCTTATTATGATGAGTTGTACTGGAATTGTTGCATTTGTTATTTTATATCTCTTTGCGCCCATTTTAGCAGCAGCTAGCATACCTGATAACGCCGATGTAAGTGTTCAAGATGGGACGACTGTTATTCGTGCGGTTAGCTTTGCTTTAGTCATAGTTCCATTTATGAGTTTAATTAGAGGTTTTTTTCAAGGGCATCAATCAATGGGACCTTCGGCAGTTTCTCAAGTAGTTGAGCAGATTGTACGAGTTATTTTTATGCTTTCTGGTGCTTATATCATACTAAATCTCTTAAAAGGAAGTTTGGTTACTGCGGTCAGTGTAGCAACTTTTGCGGCATTTATTGGTGCAGTTGGAAGTTTAGTAGTCTTATTATGGTATTGGTATAAAAGAAAACCCCATCTTGATAAGCTTCTTTTAGAAGATAAAGGAGTCATTGATGTTTCACTTAAGGAAACATATAAAGAGATTATCGTATATGCAATCCCTTTTATTTTTGTAGGGCTTGCAAATCCATTATTCCAGTTTATTGATGAACTTACTTTCAAAGGTGCAATGGAATCTATTGGCTTAAAAGATCAAGTAGTAACTGCATTTGGTGTTTTGACTTTAAATACTCATAAACTTGTCATTATTCCAGTCTCTTTAGCAACTGCTTTTTCGTTAACGCTAGTTCCTGCCATTACGAAGGCATACACAGAAAAAGATCATGTCAGTTTAGTTCAACAAGTGAATCAAACAATTCAGATTGTTCTATTCTTTACATTACCTGCTGTTGTAGGTCTTTCGCTGCTTGCCGAACCGATCTATACCGTATTTTATCATCATAAAGAACTTGGTACGGACATATTAAGAATATATGCTCCGGTAGCTATTCTATTTTCCCTTTTCTCTATTACAGCAGCGGTTCTTCAAGGAATAAATAAGCAAAAATATACTATTATAAGTTTGCTGTTAGGTTTAATGGTGAAATTATGTCTGAACATACCACTTATCAAAATTTTTGCAACCAGTGGGGCAGTAATAGCTACTAGTATTGGGTATTTAATGGCAATTATAATTAATTTTTATGTGATAAAAAAGTTTGCTGGCTATTCTTTAAGATTAGTTATCAAAAGAGTACTGCAAATCGGATTCTTTACACTCGCTATGTTTATTGGAACACTATTTACCTATATGCTATTAACTTTATTTTTATCAGCTCAAGCTAAGGTAGACGCATGTATTATAGTGATTGTTTGTATGGTTGTGGGAATAAGTATTTATTTTTGTCTAAGTGTTAAGTCTAATTTAATTATTCAGCTCTTTGGGGAACGAGCAATACGAGTAATAAAGAAGTTGAATATCAATAAATCTTTTTAAATGGAGTCTACTATGCTTTATTCTATTTAATATGAGAAGCCTAGATATTTGGAGTTGAAATTATAATGGGGAGTTATGGTGGATAAATTAATAGGCTCTCAATTAAATAGAGAAGTATATAATATCAGCCATAATATGAAGGGAATCAGCTGAATAACGAATTTATTAGCCAAAATAAGAGGGAAATCAGCTAAACAAGGAAATTATCAGCCAAAGTAAGGTGAGAATCAGCCAAACTGCGAAATTATCAGCCAAAGTATAGTGGGAATCAGCCAAACTAGGAAATTATCAGCCAAAGTAAGGTGGGAATCAGCCAAATTACGAAATTATCAGCCAAAGTAAGAGGGAAATCAGCCAAACTAGGAAATTATCAGCCAAAGTATAGTGGGAATCAGCCAAACTAGGGAATTATCAGCCAAAATAAGAGGGAAATCAGCCAAACAACGAAATTATCAGCCAAAGTAAGGTGGAAATCAGCCAAACTACGAAATTATCAGCCAAAGTAAGAGGGAAATCAGCCAAACTGCGAAATTATCAGCCAAAGTAAGGTGAGAATCAGCCAAACAAGGAAATTATCAGCCAAAATAAGAGGGAAATCAGCCAAACTGCGAAATTATCAGCCAAAGTAAGGTGGGAATCAGCCAAATTACGAAATTATCAGCCAAAGTAAGAGGGAAATCAGCCAAACTGCGAAATTATCAGCCAAAGTAAGAGGGAAATCAGCCAAACTGCGAAATTATCAGCCAAAGTAAGGTGAGAATCAGCCGAACTAGGAAATTATCAGCCAAAGTAAGGTGGGAATCAGCCAAATTACGAAATTATCAGCCAAAGTATAGTGGGAATCAGCCAAATTACGAAATTATCAGCCAAAGTATAGTGGGAATCAGCCAAACTGCGAAATTATCAGCCAAAGTAAGGTGGAAATCAGCCAAACAAGGAAATTATCAGCCAAAATTAGAGGAGAATCAGCCAAACACCGAAATTATCAGCCAAAAAAGAAGAGGATCAGGCCGAACTGCATATAATAAGTAGAGAAATTTTTAAAGCATTTTTGCACATACAGCATTAAACAGGATAGATTACCAATTCATATGAGGGGATGATTAGGAGAATGCGTACTAATGAAATGCTGTCTCAAACATTTTTAACCTTTGCAGAAAAGGAATGTAAGGGATCAAGCGTCCTCTACGCACTTTTGTCTAAACAAATTGCAATGGATAAAACGCTTCTTAATATTGCTAAATGTGCTAGAGTTGGGCAGCCTGTCCCTAATCTATTATTTGGTGCCGTTCACTACCTTCTGTTAAAGGGGACCAATCACTCGCTAAAAGATTATTACCCTAGTATTACAGAGAATCCCAAAACAGCTAAGGCTTCGTTTCCTATTTTTAAAGATTTCTGCCTCAAATATCAAAAGGAGATTACATGGATTCTCCAAACGAAGTTAGTTCAAACGAATGAGGTGAGAAGATGTTCTTACCTTTATCCTGCTTTTTGCATGATATATAATCTAGCTAAGAAACCGCTAGCGTTAATCGAAATAGGCACTAGCGCAGGCTTTCAGCTTCAATGGGATAAGTATGCCTATTCATACGGTAAAGAATGGTATGGAAATTCAGAGTCAGAACTGCCAATTACTGCGACTGTAATAGGAGAAAATATGCCATTCTTATTGAAAACTTCTCCTCCTGTTACGATAAGGATTGGTTTTGATTTACATACGATAGATTTACATGACAAAGACGAAGAATTATGGCTAAAAGCATTGATATGGCCAGAACATAGAGAGAGATTATTCTTATTTGAAAAAGCGGCAGATTACAGAAGAGAAGGTGCTTTGAACGTAGTGAGCGGTGATGGAGTAAGCTTGCTGCCATATTATGCCGAAACTATTCCAGAGGGCAGTGCCATTTGCATCTTTCATACCCATGTAGCGAATCAAATACCAAGAGAAGGGAAGGAGCTTCTGTTACAAGGTGTGGAAGAAATTGGGAAGCACAGAGAAGTATTTCATCTTTATAATAATATTCAAGATAGATACTTACACTTAGATTATTATATGGCCGGTAAGAAGAGTGAAAATACCATTGCAGAAACAGACGGACATGGACGATGGTTTAAATGGTTAAAAAATGATACTAGATAAGGAAGTAATTAAGTTCTATGATAAAGAGCTAGTTTTATACTAAAATAAGGGAATATACTTCTAGGGCTATTAAATGTGGAATGTATATAATAGGAGGCATTAAAATAGGATGGGGTTACTGAATATTGGGTAGCCTGGTGCTTGGTTTAATTGCTTGGATATTGCCGGCTACAAACTTAATGAGAGATAAAAAGAAAGTTCAGAGAAATGGGCTAATGATTTGTTTTCTTAGCATGGGTGCTTGTGCGATTTCTATCTCTTTTCAGATTTTCTATAGCTATTATCTTGTAAAAATGGAGGATTGGAGTGCAATGATGGACACATCAGGTGGGGTAGTGGTTGCGACTGCCGTTCTCCTTTCTGTGACAATTATTTTGAACACGGCGAATTATATTATATATCGTAAAGTTACAGCAAAATAGCCTTTAAAATAAATACATATAAACGAAAAAGGACACTTATTACGGTGTCCTTTTATTACTTTAACAACATCTACTTAATGTAAAATCAACTTTAGCAAATATTTCTAGTTAATTCCAAAAAAAGAGTTATAATGTAGCTAGAAGAAAAATTAAAGGAGTTTTTATGGAATTAATAACATCAAAGGTCATCATCATATCTATTTTACTGTTAGTGATTACAATGATAGAAACATTGGCCTATTCAACGAGAATATCTGGTACGAGAGTTAAGTTAATAGCTACTGCAATATCGTTATTTAGCACGATGGTTATTGTTTCGCGATTTTCTACTATGTTTCAACAGCCATTAACAGCAAAATTGATAGCAGAAGTTCCCAAAGGGGCAGACAAATTAACTTTTATTGCGGCGCAATATCGAATTTTAATAGGAGTAACATCAATGGGGGTATTAATTGGTATCCTGTTGTTTCCAACATTTATAAATATCTTTTCACGAGCAATTGTCCAATTAGCAAATGAAAGAGGGTCCATGCTAGCTCTTTTTTCTAAATTATTCAAGAAGAACAACCTAAACAAGCTTCTAAAATGTCTTAAATTACCGCGATTATCTTATTTTAAAGGAATTACCTTAAACACAGTTCCAAAGCGTTTATTTGTATTAAATGTCATTATTTCAGCTATATTTACGACGGGTGTCATATCCTCCATATATGCTTCCATGTTAGTTCCAGCAAAAGTTTCTCAGGCAGCTTTAATGTCCTCAGGGGTAATAAACGGGATTGCCACCATCATTCTGACCTTATTTATTGATCCAAAGGCGTCTGTGTTAGCTGATCGCGTCATGAAAAAACAAACGGACTATATTTATTTGAAAAGCTACTCATTAACAATGGTTAGCTCTAAATTTATCGGCACGATAGTAGCGCAAATAATCTTTTTGCCTGCAGCTTATTATGTGGCTTGGTTTGCAGAATGGCTTTAATCTAAAATAGGAGCTGAAAAGTAAATTACCGCCATCAATAAAATTGTCGTTAGATCTATTAGCTTTTCAAACGAATGGAAGAACATTTGAGAATTATCAAAATAATTTTTACTAAAGGAGGAATTAAAAATGACAGTGTCATTAGAGTTTAGGTTAGCGACATTACAAGATTTAGATCAGATTGTAGCTATGCTTGCTGATGATATGTTAGGTAGTAAGCGAGAGCGCTATGAACAGCCGCTTCCTGCCAGTTACCTGCAAGCGTTTCAAGCTATTGCAGAAGATCCCAATAATGAATTAGTGGTAGCTTGCTTTGGAAATGAAGTAGTTGGTGTTCAACAAATTACTTTTTCTCCATATATTACCCATCAAGGAGGATGGCGAGCGACTATTGAAGGGGTAAGAACTGTTTCTTCTGTAAGAGGAAAAGGGGTAGGTACTCAACTAATTAACTGGGCAATCGAGCGTGCTAAAGAAAGAGGCTGTCATTTGATTCAGCTTACGACTGACAAACAAAGACCAGATGCCATGCGTTTTTATGAACGATTAGGCTTTCAAGCAACACATGAAGGGCTGAAAATGAAACTATAGCAAGGAGGGTGGAGAGATAAAGTGGTTCGGCTGTTATCAATAGAGAAGCATTAAATCTGTAGGAGAATGTATATAGTTGATGAACATTCCATTTAAAAGATAAGGAGGAGAGACGATGTTTGAAATCTTGAATGTAAATGCTGAAAACGTGGATGAATACGGATTTTTTTGTATGAGAAGCAAACCGAAATCAAAAGGGTATCAAAATAAACTAGCGTGGATGAAGAAACGGTTTAAAGAAGGGTTAAAAGTAAAAATCCTTTTAGAAGACGGTAAACAAAGAGGTTTTATTGAGTATATTCCCAGTGAATTTACATGGCGAGCGATAAATGCCAAGAAATATATGGTGATTCACTGCTTCTGGATCGTTGGCAAGAGCAAAGGAAAAGGTTATGGGAGCAAGCTTTTAGAGGAATGTATAAAGGATGCGAGAGAATTACATTTGGATGGTGTTGCAATAGTCACCAGTAAGAAAAGCTGGTTACCAGACAAAACTCTCTTTGAAAAAAAGGGTTTTAATCAAGTGGATAAAAGAGGGGATTTTGAATTAATGGCTTATGCTTTTCAAAATGATCGGAAACCTAGCTTTATCGATTGGTCACTGATAGCAAACGAATATGATAATGGGATTACGGTGTTCAAGTCAGACCAATGTCCGTTCACGCAAGATGCTGTTGATAATTTGCAAGCTGCAGCAGATGAGCATGGCTTAAAATTAACTGTCCTTGAAATGAACGATAATGAAATGGTACAACATCTGTCTCCGACACCTTTTGGCGTATTTACTGTTATATATAATGGGGAAATCATAACTTATCATCCAGAAACAAAGAATAAATTTCTACAATTAATAGAAAGACAGGATTTGAAAATGAGTAAGTAAACATGAGCGAAATGAAATAAAGAGCAATCTTCAAATGGATTCTAAAAGTAGAGCAAAGTCTAGAAGACAATGCTCCATATACTTTTTCCCTAAATAGTAAATTTAGTAATAAGAATTATTCCTTATTATTTGCTAAAGTCTGCCTGTTATCAGCTAAAGGAGGTTGCTCTAGCCATCCATACTTTATTAATAACTCACATCCATCTTCAGCGTATAAACCTACTTCAGCCATGAATTTAGTATATTCTGCCGCAATATGTCTTCTTTGAGAAACAGATAAGCCAGCACCATAATAGCCAACTGCAGAAGAAACCAATGTAACGATATGGAATAACATTAATTTATCAGAAAAAGGAGAAACGGTGGAATTTGTTACCTCCGACACCCATGTTTTTGGAGAAGATAAGTCTTCCTTTGTAAGGATAGTATTAAAAGTAGTGAAGTGGTTCAAACAAATTTTTTTGCCTCTTTCAAAATATTTTTGAATATCTTTTGTTTGGCAAACCTGAGCAAAGCCTAATTCTAAAACTGTTTTTACTACGTCTTTTTTCATGTTAAAGCTCATACCGCTTATTTCAATAGCGTTTAATGGTCGTTTTTTCCCAAACCATCCAGCTAAATAACTTTGGTCATCGACAAATTTGACTTGCTCTGGTGTATTAATTCTAGCAGTTTTACTATAGAATCCTTTATTTAGCATGATGGAAACGATCCGTTTATGTAACTCCATCGTTTCCTTGTTACATTGGATAAAGTAATCTAACTGGTCAGCTCTTGATGATGTAGAAACGGCACCTGCATATCCAGTCAATCCTAGTAAGGTCATAATATGTAAATACGCTATAATAAAAGCGTCTGTAAAGATAGAAGGAGCATTTAAATTAACATCTTCCTCCACTGAAAAACCTTTGGGAATGGGAAGGTTCTCTTGAGTAAAGAAATCAGTAATTTTAGTGATATGGGTTTCAGCAATGCTAAGGGAAAAGTAGAGTACTTCTTTAATGTCTTCGTCTTTTGCTTTTTCAATTGAATGGGTAAGAATACATATGGATAAAGAATCATTTATGTATTGAGTCCAAAGGTTCGCTATTTCAGCTGTGGTTAGTTCTACATCATGACTGATCTTCTTCATAAAAGCACCTCCAACAAGTGCATATATCAAATACAATTTTATTTTTTGATTTTATATTAATATTTCATAGTTGCGCCATTTCTATGTAAGAATTAAACAAAATGTTAAAGAAGCGAAAATAGGTTAAAGTGAGTAGGCTATAATAGATGTTTCCATAATAGATACACAATTTATACGAGTAAAATGGTTTACTTAGGAAGTGAACTGTTTAGTGCAATCTGTTTAATCGTATTGGCTAAATCTCTTACATCTTCTTCCATATTGTCTTTGCCCATCGATATCCGAACAAACTCTTTTGCCTCTTGATCAGCCAATCCTAACGCCTTCATGGTTTTGGAAGGGGCTTGTTTTCCGACCTGGCACGCACTGCCTGTGGAGATGGCAAATCCACGACGATTACATTCAAGCATAAGCCATTGACCTTCTATCCCTTTAACTCGTAATCCGATAATTCCTGGATATTGATCCGTACATTCAAAAACAGTAACGGTTTCTTTCGGAAGCATCTCTGTAAATAACCTTCGGAACTTAGAATGCTTCGTTTCGTTCTCCGAAATTGTAGAGCATGCCTTTTGGGCAGCGACGGTCATACTTGCAATCCCAGCTGTGTTAACTGTACCAGAGCGAAAGCCATTTTCGTGGCTACCATTTAATACGATTGGAATCCAAGGAACATTTGGATTAATATAGGCAAGGCCGACACCTTTGGGTCCATAAAATTTATGACTCGAAAGGGATAATGCATCGACATAGGGGGTTACTTCTTTAACCTCTATTTTTCCAATACTTTGCACCATATCACTATGAAAAAGAACGTGATGCTTTTTACAAATCGCTCCGATTTCTTTTATTGGCTGGATTGCACCAATTTCAGAATTCACATGTTGGATAGAAACAAGCACGGTGTCAGGACGAATTGTTTCTTCTAGTAACCGAGTATCGATTAAGCCAGTTTCTGATAATGGCAAATACGTAATTTCATAGCCTTTGTCTGCTAAGACATGCATCGTACCGTGAATTGAAGCATGCTCTGCTATTGATGTAATAAGGTGTTTTCCTTCCTTTTTTGTCCCCTTAAGTAAGCTTTGCAAAATAAGAAAATTACTTTCTGTACCACCGCTTGTAAAGTAAATGCCTTTTTTATCTACGTTTATTAATCTTCCCCATTCTTCACGGCAATTCTCGACGATTCTAGTAGCTGTATCTCCCATATCATGAAGACTGTTCGAATTTCCAAAGTATTTACAAGCAACTTCGACATAAGTAGAAGCAGCATCGGAATCTAAAGAAGTAGTTGCTGCATAATCAAAATATTTCATCAAAAATTCCTCCAAAAAAATCAGTTGTTTACGGGAACCAGATTAATAAGCTAAAAATCTATCCATAAAAAACCCTTGCCTTAATTTTAAAACTATGTAAATATAAGTGTCAAGACACCTGTAAAATAGGATGGTGAAAAATGGACACGGATGTATTGATTATTGGTAGTGGAATCGCTAGCTTGCAGCTAGCTAAAAAACTTTCAACAGATTTCAATGTGATAATTCTCACAAAATCTAAAATAGAAAGCAGCAATTCTTATTTAGCTCAAGGTGGAATTGCTGCAAGCATGGGAGATTCAGATGATTATAGAAAGCACGCACTTGATACATTTGAAGCTGGACGCTTTCACAATAATCCTGAAGTAGTAACGAAAATTACAAACGCAGCACCCATCTTAATAAATGAATTGCGGCAGGGGGGATGCAAATTTGATGAGGATATGGCAGGAAATCTTGCATTAGGAATGGAAGGTGCTCATTCGGAAAACAGAGTAGTACACAGTGGCGGTGATACTACTGGAAAACAGTTGATGCAGTATTTAGTGGAAACAAAGACTAATAATATCAAAATCATCGAAAATGTTTTCGTCTATGAATTAATGGTAAATACTAATACTAAACAATGCTTTGGCGCAAAAGGCATATTTTCAGATGGAACACGAACAGAATTTTATAGCGCTCATACTGTTATTGCAACAGGTGGGTGTGGAAATCTTTACACCTATACGAGTAGTGCTTCCACCATTACGGGAGATGGAATTGCGCTTGCTTATTTAGCAGGGGCAAATATTAGCGATATGGAGTTTATACAATTTCATCCTACCCTGCTTTATGTTAACGGAAAAACGATTGGACTGATTTCAGAAGCTGTCAGAGGAGAGGGTGCAAGACTAGTTACAGCTTTTGGAGAGTACGTGATGGAACATGTCCATCCTTATAAAGACTTAGCTCCACGGCATATCGTCTCCCAAACAATTTATCAGTATTTATCGAAAGGGGAACCAGTCTATTTAGATATTTCCATGATTGCAAATTTTCAAGAGAGATTTCCTACAATTACAAATATGTGTCTAAAAGCAGGCATTGATTTGCAGAAAGGTCTGCTCCCAGTTGCGCCAGGCAGTCATTTTTTAATGGGGGGAATTGATACAGACCTGCATGGAAGAACAAATATCGATAATCTTTATGCAATTGGTGAAGCAGCTTGCACAGGTTTTCATGGAGCGAACCGTTTAGCAAGCAATTCTCTCTTAGAGGGTTTATATATGGGGAAAAACCTTGCGACACTTCTTCATAAAAAGCAAAAAATAAAAACGGAAACGATTCAATGGAAAAACGAAGAAAAAAATGAGAATTTCTTTCCGATTTTGCCAGAAAAAGCAGAGATTCAAGATCGAATGATGGAGTATGTAGGCATTGTCCGTAATGGAATCCACTTACGGATGCATCTTGAATGGCTTGAAGGTTTCAGAATAACCAATCTGGAACAGATCTCTTTAGAAAATAAGTCAGTCGAGGAGATAGAAAAGTATTTTATGCTTTTAACAGCTTTTCTAATTACCAAATCTGCATTGGAAAGAAAAGAAAGCAGAGGGGGCCACTTTCGTTCTGATTATCCTATGGAAAAGAATGAATGGATGAAAAAAAAGATCTGCATGAATCGTGAACAAACAAAGGAGAATCAAAATGAACCAATTAAAATTGCAGAAACTGCTGGAAGCATTTTTTATGGAAGATATCGGTGAACGTGATGTGACGACAGATGCGATTTTTCCCAAAGAGCAGCAAGGAGAAATCGTGTTTTTATCGAAGGATAATGGAATTTTTTGTGGGGAAGAGATTATTCAGGTAGGATTCCAAGTTTTGAATCCGGCAACAGAAGTCACAATGCGTATCCATGATGGAGACCGAATGGAAGTAGGTCAAAAATTGGCGACGGTAAGAGGAAAGATTCGTGATTTATTAAAAGGGGAGCGTGTTATTTTAAATCTTGTCCAAAGAATGAGTGGTATCGCCACAAAAACATGTGAAGCAGTAGAAACTTTAAATAGTGGCTACACCAAAATAAGTGATACGCGAAAAACGACACCAGGGTTAAGGATGTTAGAAAAATATGCGGTAACAGTTGGCGGAGGGCATAATCATCGCTTCGGATTGTATGATGCGGTGTTGATTAAAGATAATCATATTGCTTTCGCCGGTTCGATCGCTAATGCTGTAAAAGCGGTTAAACAGTCAATTGGTCATATGGTTAAGGTAGAAGTTGAAACGGAAACAAAGGAACAAATGTTTGAAGCTCTAGCTGCTGGCGCTGATGTAATTATGTTTGACAATCGAAAGCCTGAAGAAATTGTGGAGTGGATTACACATGTTCCAGAAACTGTAACGACAGAAGCATCTGGTGGAATTACATTAGAAAATCTTGCTTCCTATCGAGAGTGTGGAGTGGATTATATTTCATTAGGATTTTTAACCCATTCGGTGAAAGCAGTAGATATTAGTGTGAAAGTAAGCTTTGATTAAAGAGTAAAAAGGGGAGAGGAAAATGAATCTTTTAGAGGGGCTGCAAGCATCAAATACAATACCAGAGAAATACTTGGCCATGTCAAATGCGGAATTAGAAGAAAGAGTGGTTAGTGTAAAGAATCGATTAGGCAAAAAACTATTTATTCCAGGTCACCATTATCAAAAGGATGAAGTTATTCAATTTTCTGATGCTACAGGGGATAGCTTAAAGCTAGCGCAAGTTGCGGCTGAAAATACAGAAGCAGAGTTTATTGTCTTTTGCGGGGTTCATTTCATGGCAGAAACAGCTGATATCCTTACTACAGAGAAGCAGAAAGTCTACTTGCCAGATATGCGGGCGGGTTGCTCGATGGCGGATATGGCCGATATTTATCAGACTAATCGAGCATGGATCAAGCTGCAGGAATTGTTCGGAGACACGATCATACCACTAACCTATGTAAATTCAACAGCAGCCATTAAAGCCTTTGTCGGAGAAAATGGGGGAGCAACCGTAACTTCTTCTAATGCTGAAAAAATGGTATCCTGGGCCTTTACAAAAAAGGAAAGATTACTATTTTTACCAGATCAGCATCTTGGAAGAAATACTGCCTATAATTTAGGGGTTCCTTTAGAGCAAATGGCCATTTGGGATCCGGCTAAAAATGAACTTGTTTATGAAGGCGTGATAGAAGATATTAAAGTAATACTCTGGAAAGGTCATTGTTCTGTACATGAAAATTTTACCGTGAAAAATGTCGAGCAAGTTAGAAAACAATATCCTTACATGAAAATTATTGTCCATCCAGAGTGCAGCAGAGAAGTTGTCGCGGCAGCTGACTTAGCTGGTTCAACCAATTATATTATTGATGTAATCGAAAATGCAGAGTCTGGAAGTGCTTTTGCTATTGGTACGGAAATGAACCTAGTTAATCGGATTATGAAAGAACACCCGGATAAAGAAATTATTTCCCTTAACCCATATATGTGTGCTTGTTTAACAATGAATCGGATTGATTTACCTCATCTCGTATGGTGTTTAGAATCAATTGAAGACAATTTTGAAAGGAATCGAATTAATGTCGAAGAGCCAATAGCGTCTAATGCAAAAATAGCATTGGATAGAATGTTGGAATTATCCTGAATTCTAAGCTGAAAACTGCTTTGTAAAATAAAGGCAGTTTTTTTGGTTAAGTTAAGATGCCATTACATATCGCAACAATAAAAAGAAGTAAGTTATAATTTAACCAGAATATTTATTCAAAGTTGAATTTTCAAACAGATGGTTAATGACAAGTATTCTATCTTCCTTTAAAATATAGGTAATATATGGAGAATGGCGAAAGGTGGAATATACGCTGAATAGACGTCATAGACAATGGAAGAAACAAATACAAGCCTATATAAATGAATGGTATCTTCTAGCATTTTTATTAACTGGAGATAGAGTAACAGCAGAACAATTGTTAAATATGGCGGTAGAACAAGTAAAGGATAAGTGGTCCTATCGCCATTTTGAGCGTTTATGGGCAAAACCAGTAATCAAGGAATATATTAAATTTAGTCGAAATAATGAATGTAATGATAAATATTTGGATTTTAGCACACTATTAAATCGAATAGGTTTGCTAGAAGGAAATGCCCGAGTTGCTTTTTTACTAAAGTATTATTACGGCTTTTCTTATAAGAAAATAGCGCGGAATCTACATATCTCTGAGAGAAAAGCGAAAATAATAATTTATGATGCCCTTCTTCTATGGACAAATAATGGCAAGTTAATTCCCATTGAACAAGTTGAAGCTGCTATAAATAAAGATATAAATCTCGCAAAAAATTTTTTACTAGATTCTTTCCGTTTTGAAAAGAAAAACCAATACATAGAAACTCGCCTTAAAGGTAAGCGAAAGGCACTATTCCTTATCTTTACGATAGTTGTTTTATTTGCTGGTGGATCCATTAATCAGAAAACGCTAGGAAAGACGAGAGTCAGTCTCGGACCGGATGTATATAAAATTTATAAGGAGGGAGGCGTGTTTCAGCTAGGAAGGGAGATTCAACAAAAAGGCTATACCGATATTTATGCCTATCCAGAAGAGGAAAATAATATTTTATATGTCCAATATAGCACAGCAGAGAGTTTAGAAAATAAAGAAGAGGTAACAATGTTCATCGAATCTTATTTAAAGGAAAGGGACTTGGATTACGAAATTAGATATGAAGAGATGAACCAAGTGATTGAAGCAGAACAAACAGATGAACAAACAGATGAACAAACAGATGAACAAACAGCAGAGAATAAACAGCTGGAAATGGAACAAGAAATATACGAATTACTTACATCAAATACCTATTATTATATGCAAAACTATGTAAGTGATTCATCTGGCGAATCAAGGGAAATCCTTTTATCTGAGTCTATTCCAAAAGAAGAAGAAACGATGATCAAGGAAGAAATCAAAAATATTATGACAAAATTTGATAGTGAATGGAACTTCTCATTCGGAAAGGTCGATGCAGAAGTTGTAGAGATGGAAAAAGCAATGTGGAATATTGTACCAGCTCTTTTAGAAGCTTATATGTTTGGCGGCGACAAATATAAAGTATATGATGTCTATCCAACATATGAAGACGAGCAATTGAAATTCGATATATATACTGAATTAGCCTTCACAACAGATGAAGATCGGGCGAAAAACATCGAAACAGCCAAAGAGTTAAAAAGATCTATACAATTCTTTTTCCAACATGAAGACATTCAAAAACTCTTTAACCATGCTCCCTATGTTATAAAAATATATGGAAATAATAGAAAAGAAGTAGAATTCGATATTTAACACAAATATTAGGGAGGGGTCCTATTGAATAAATCGAGGCAAGCTCCAAGTAAAAGAAATCACTCGCTTTGTCACTGATTTTTTGAAAAAGAAAAATACATCCTACATCGTCCAATAATATTATCGGGAAGATACTCTTGGGGGAAGAGAAAGAAGCTTATCAAGTTATTACAGAAGCGGAGAAAAAAGGGATAAAACTATGGCTAGGGGATTTTTCCGAACAAGGGAAAGTAACAGAATAATGTAACCATTTACTCAGCAGAGAAGGAAAAAATAAAAATTGATTGATAAAATTCCGTATATTTCATAAAGGATTGGTAATAATGCTTACAGGTTAAACTGCGCGGAAGAATGTGATAAAATAATAATAATAGCTTATATATATTTTGGCTAAATGTTAGTAAAAGGCAGTTGAATCATTTGACAATTAAAGAAAAAGTTGTGGTGCTAATTGGACCTACTGCTGTAGGAAAGACTAATCTTAGTATTGAACTGGCTAAAAAATACAACGGAGAAATTATTAGTGGAGATTCCATGCAAATATATAAGGGGATGGATATTGCGACAGCAAAAATCTCTCCAGAAGAAATGCAAGGGGTTCCGCACCATTTAATTGATATTGTAGAACCAGACGAAAGTTTTTCCGTCGCCCAATTTCAAGAGCTTGTGCGCAAAAAAATAACAGAGATTACAGCAAGAGGAAAGTTGCCATTTATTGTAGGCGGAACTGGTTTGTATATTCTAGCGGTTTTATACGATTATCAATTTCAAGAAACAGCTTCAGATCAAGCGTTTCGGATGAAACTGGAAGAAATGGCGCAGAGAGAAGGAAGCTTAAGAATTCATGACAGGCTGAAGGAAATAGATCCTGAGGCTGCAGCTGCTATCCATCACCATAATGTACGACGTGTAATAAGAGCACTCGAGGTCTTTCATGTCACGGGAAGAAAAATGTCTGAAATCCAAAAAGAGCAGAAGCAAGAGCCACTCTATGATACAGCATTAATTGGTTTGACAATGGATAGAGAAATTCTTTATGAGCGAATTAACAAAAGAGTCGATCAAATGCTTGAAAATGGATTGTTAGAGGAAGTGGAGCATTTTTATCATCAAGGCATAAGAGACTGTCAGTCCATTCAAGCAATTGGCTATAAGGAAATCTATAAGTATTACGATGGACTTCTAAGCTTACATGAATCGATTGAAGAGTTAAAACAAAATTCAAGAAGATATGCCAAAAGGCAATTAACTTGGTTTCGCAATAAAATGGATGTACAATGGTATGATATGACAGAAACCGTCAAAACAAATGACATAACAAAAAAAATACAGGAAATTTCTTCTTATTTAGAAGGAATGCTAGAGATTAAATCGAATACATAATAGTAGAGAGAAAAGAGGAGGATTTTCATGAAGCAATCAGTTAATATTCAAGATCAGTTTTTAAATCAATTACGTAAAGATGGCACAAACGTAACGGTATTCTTATTAAACGGATTCCAAATACGTGGATTTATAAAAGGTTTCGATAATTTCACGGTATTATTTGAATCAGAAGGTAAGCAGCAGTTAGTTTATAAGCATGCAATTTCTACGTTTGCTCCACAAAAAAATGTACAGATTGATTTAGAAGGCACGCAAGTTCAGTAAAATAGTCTCATTATAGGGCAAATATAAGTCCTATTGTTCAATCGAGTTAAAGATAGGGATACATAGGCATTTGCAGGGAAATGAATATGGAATAGCTTAATGAGAAACAGACTAAATCAAATATAGGTTTAGTCTGTTTTTTTTATCCTTTCTCGTGTATGAAAAAGAATATATTGGTCGTCTGATAACAGTTTTTGGGTTCAAATTATACTGATTTAGTATGGATAAGAATTCAGCTTTAATTGTTTCGGTAAAAAAACGTTTGAAGTTAAAAATATGCTAGCCATTTTATCTCCTTTTTTGCTTAAATATAATATTTGAAATATTTCTTTATTTCAGCATAATAACTTACTCCATAGAATGGACTCTCCAGAAGTCTCCTCGAAAGCACTAAAAAAAATAATCTAAAATAGTTTAATGAATAGTAAAGGTTCTGAATATACATTAACAATGGGGAATAGTAGCAAACAGTATGAATCAATGAAAAGGCTTATAAATAGTGATAAATAATGCTTTTGATGGGCAAGTGTTTAAAGCGTTTTGTTTTAAGAGGAGGTGTGGCTTTTGGAGCATCCAATCCGGATGAAGAATAATGGACAGATCAGCGTAGTAATCAATTCACAGAAAAAGAAGGTTCTTCCAAAGGAAAAGCCAGAAGCTGAGTCAATCCCCAGAAATGTTCCGAGTGAACATGAAGCACTTAGGGAAATTGAAGCGGAATTAGGAAGTCTTGTTGGCATGGATGAAATGAAAAAAATGATAAAAGAAATATACGCATGGATTTATGTAAATAAAAAAAGAGAAGAAAGTGGCCTGAAAACTGGAAAACAAGCATTGCATATGATGTTTAAAGGGAATCCAGGAACTGGTAAAACAACGGTTGCGAGGTTAATTGGCAAGCTTTTTCAAAAAATGAATGTCTTATCAAAAGGGCATTTAATAGAAGCCGAGCGTGCTGATTTAGTTGGTGAATATATCGGACATACAGCACAAAAAACAAGGGATCTCGTGAAAAAAGCAATGGGCGGAATTTTATTTATTGATGAAGCCTATTCTTTAGGTCGAGGTGGAGAGAAGGATTTCGGGAAAGAAGCAATTGATACATTAGTCAAGCATATGGAAGATAAACAGCATGATTTTATACTAATATTAGCAGGCTATTCTAGAGAGATGGATTTTTTTCTCTCATTAAATCCTGGCCTTCACTCCAGATTCCCGCTTGTCATTGACTTTCCCGATTATACGACAGATCAGCTAATGGAAATTGCTGATCGAATGTTAAAAGAAAGGGAGTATGCTTTAAGTCATGAGGCAGAAAAAAAACTTAAAGAACATCTTTCATATGTACGAAATGTCCAGCATCCAAAAAGTTTTTCGAATGGCCGCTATATTCGTAATATCATTGAAAAATCGATAAGAGCACAAGCGATGAGGTTACTATTAGAAAGTAATTATGATAAATACGAACTTATGACTCTTAGAAGTAATGATTTAATGTTAAACTCCCATGAAAAATAAGGATAGCAGGTTATTCTACAAGAAGTAATTCTCGTGGAATAACCTTTTTTCTGTATTTTTCTAAAAAGGCATTTTTACTAAGACATATTTTGGGTAACCTTATAAGGAGCAAATAGAAGAAACATTGTTTGTTTGCTATAATAGATAAAGTTCGACATGGAAAGAAGGTTTACATACTTGAAAGAAACTAAAATAGAAAAAGAAAAAGTAATCCTGGTCGGCTGCGAGACACAAAATGATGCTGCCCGATTTGCATATTCGATGGAAGAACTTGCGAATTTAACGAAAACAGCAAATGGAGAAGTTGTCGCTACTCTAACCCAAATGCGAGAAAGAATTCATCCTTCTACATATATTGGCAAAGGAAAAGTAGAAGAGCTAGAAATGCTTGCAGAGGAGTTAGAAGCAGACTTAATCATTTTTAATGATGAGTTATCGCCAAGTCAGGTGCGTAATGTATCAAAAAATTTGAACGCTAGAATTATTGATCGTACACAGCTTATTTTAGATATTTTCGCTTCGCGAGCAAGATCGAAAGAAGGAAAGCTGCAAGTAGAGCTTGCTCAATTACAATACTTATTGCCGCGTTTAGGCGGTCAAGGTCTGCAATTATCGAGATTAGGAGCGGGGATTGGGACAAGAGGTCCTGGTGAAACAAAGCTTGAGTCAGATAGAAGGCATATTAGACGGAGAATTGATGATATTAAAACGCAATTAAGTGTGATTGTCGAGCATCGTGATCGCTATCGAGAGAGAAGAAAGAAAAACAGAGCATTCCAAATCGCCTTAGTCGGCTATACAAATGCCGGTAAATCGACACTATTTAATCGCCTTTCGGAAGCAGATTCATTTGAAGAAGATATTTTGTTTGCAACTTTAGATCCAATGACACGCAAAATTATTTTGCCAAGCGGATTTTCGGCACTGATTACGGACACAGTAGGCTTTATTCAAGATTTACCAACAACATTAGTTGCTGCTTTCCGTTCTACTTTAGAAGAGGTCCGAGAAGCTGATTTATTGCTTCACGTTGTGGATAGTTCCAATGAGGAATATTATCAGCATGAGGAAACCGTACATAAATTACTTGAAGATTTGGAAATACCTGCAATTCCGCATTTAACGGTCTATAATAAAAAGGATTTAGTGCATCCAAAATTTGTCCCTACATCCAAAACAGAAAGTATTTTAATCAGTGCTTTTGATAAAGAAGACCGGGAACAGCTAAAGCAGACAATTGAACAAATGATGATGGAAAACATGGAATATTATGAAACAACGGTTGAAAGTAATAACGGGAAATTATTGTCGCAGCTAAAAAATGAAACAGTCCTGCGCAGCTTAATTTTTGATGAAGAAACGCAAAACTATTTGTGTAAAGGGTATGCGTTTAAAGAACATGCTATTTTAAACTATAAAAAGTCGATAGAAAAAGAGGAATGGGAGAAATAAATGTATAAACAGTTAACATATGGAACACAGCTAGAAACATTAGTAATGGAAGTGGAAGAACAAATAAAGGAAGTACATCAATCAATCGATAAAAGAATTGATTCCAATCAATTTCGTGTCTTAGCAAGCTTTCAAAATCACAAAGTAAGTGAATCACATTTTATTCCGTCTACTGGGTATGGATATGATGATATTGGTCGCGATACTTTGGAAAGTATTTATGCGGAAGTGTTTGGCGGGGAAGCTGGTTTAGTGAGACCACAAATTATATCAGGAACACATGCTATCAGTACGGCGCTATTTGGAATCCTTCGACCAGGCGATGAACTTCTATATATTACAGGCAAACCGTATGATACATTAGAAGAAATTGTTGGGATACGAGGGGAAGGGACTGGGTCGCTGCGAGAGTTTAACATCGGATATAACAGCGTTAATTTACTTCCAGATGGACAGCCAGATTATGAAAAAATCGCTGCGTCTATCCATGCAAATACAAAAATGATTGGGATACAGCGATCAAAGGGCTATGCAACGAGACCTTCCTTTTCCATTAAAGAAATAGAAAAAATGATTGCTTTTGTTAAAGAAATTAAAAGTGATGTAGTTGTATTTGTTGATAATTGCTACGGGGAATTTGTCGAAGATTTGGAGCCGTGCCATGTTGGTGCTGATTTAATGGCAGGTTCTTTAATCAAAAACCCTGGTGGGGGAATTGCTAAAACAGGCGGCTACATTGTCGGAAAAGAGGAATTCGTTAAAGCTTGTTCTTACCGCATGACGTCTCCAGGTATTGGGGCGGAGGCAGGGGCTTCACTTTACAGTTTACAAGAAATGTATCAAGGGTTCTTTCTTGCTCCACATATAGTTGGTCAAAGCTTAAAAGGAGCAATTTTCACAGCAGCTATGCTGGAGAAATTGGGGATGAATTCTTCGCCTTGCTGGAATGCAAAAAGAACGGATCTTATTCAATCTGTTCAATTTGATGATAAAGACAAAATGATTGCTTTTTGCCAAGCCATTCAATATGCTTCGCCGATAAACTCCCACGTAACGGCATATCCTAATTACATGCCAGGATATGAAGATGATGTCATTATGGCAGCTGGGACTTTTATTCAAGGGGCAAGTATTGAATTAACAGCAGATGGACCTATCCGACCTCCGTATGTTGCTTATGTTCAAGGGGGATTAACGTACTCGCATGTTAAAATTGCTATATGTATTGCCATTAATCAATTATTAGAACAAAAACTGATTACTATTTGAGTATAACAATCTGTTACATCAGTTGGGAAGAAATTGTAACATTAGTTGACATCTTTTTTCCCCAATCATATAATGAAGGGGAATTAAATCAATTTAAAGGAGCCGAATGCTATGTCTGGTAGTCAAATTCGTCGATCGATGCCTCTTTTTCCAATAAGTATTGTCATGCAATTAACAGAGCTGTCTGCTCGACAAATTCGTTACTATGAAGAACACGAATTAGTGGCTCCAGCAAGATCGGATGGCAATAGAAGACTTTTTTCATTATCGGATATTGATAAGTTATTGGAGATTAAAGATCTAATTGATCAAGGAGTAAACCTTGCTGGAATTAAACAAATATTCTCTGTTCAAGAAAAACAAGTGCTGACAGATGAAGTAAAGAAAGAAGCAGAAAAAGCACGCAGAGAATTATCTGATGAGGATTTGCGTAAATTATTGCGTAAAGAATTATTAAATGCAGGTCGTTTTAATGATACTCATCGTCCCTCTATGAGACAAGGAGACATGTCTCGTTATTTTCAAAAATAGATAAGAAGAAAAGTAGGGAGTGGAGGAATAGTCGTGGCTAAAAATTACACTAAAGAAGATATCAAAAGGTTTGCAAGTGAAAGTGATGTGAAATTTATCCGTTTACAGTTCACGGATATCCTAGGAACAATCAAAAACGTGGAAATTCCAATTAGTCAGTTAGATAAGGCATTGGATAATAAAATGATGTTTGATGGTTCTTCTATCGAAGGCTTTGTACGTATTGAAGAATCAGATATGTACCTATATCCTGATTTAAACACTTGGGTAGTATTCCCATGGACTGCTGAAAAAGGAAAAGTAGCACGTTTGATTTGTGATATTTACAATCCAGATGGAACACCATTTGGAGGAGATCCTCGTAATAATCTTAAAAGAGTCTTGAAAGAGATGGAAGATCTAGGATTCACAGATTTCAATCTTGGGCCTGAGCCGGAATTTTTCTTATTTAAATTGGATGAAAAAGGCGCACCTTCTTTAGAACTTAATGATAATGGTGGTTACTTCGATTTAGCACCAACAGACTTAGGAGAAAACTGTCGTCGTGATATCGTGTTAGAATTGGAAGAGATGGGCTTTGAAATTGAAGCATCTCACCATGAAGTAGCACCAGGACAGCATGAAATTGATTTTAAATACGCGGATGCAATTACAGCTTGTGATCAAATTCAAACATTTAAATTAGTTGTTAAAACAATTGCTCGCAAGCATGGACTTCATGCAACATTTATGCCAAAACCATTATTTGGTGTGAATGGTTCAGGTATGCACTGCAACCTTTCTCTATTCAAAAATGGCGAAAATGTTTTCTATGATCCAAAAGGTGAATTAGAATTAAGTGAAACAGCATTGCAATTTATCGCTGGTATCGGTAAACATGCTACTAGCTTTACAGCCATTACTAACCCGACTGTAAACTCATATAAGCGTCTAGTACCTGGTTATGAAGCACCTTGCTATGTTGCATGGTCTGCTAGAAATCGTTCTCCACTAATGCGTATTCCAGCTTCACGTGGCTTAAGTACTCGTGTAGAAGTACGTAGTGTAGATCCAGCTGCTAACCCATACTTAGCAATGGCAGCTTTATTAAAAGCAGGTTTAGACGGAATCGAAAACCAAATGACTCCTCCTGCTCCAGTAGATCGAAATATCTACATCATGAGCAAAGAAGAAAGAATTGCGGAAGGCATTGTTGATTTACCATCAACTTTAGCGCAAGCATTAGATGAGCTAAAGCAAAATGAAACAATGATTGACGCTCTAGGCGAGCATATCTTTGATCACTTTGTAGAAGCTAAAGAGATTGAATGGGATATGTTCCGTGTCCAAGTGCACCCATGGGAGCGCGACCAGTATATGGAAATGTATTGATTAGTAAAAGTCTCGGTATTTAATAAAATACCGAGACTTTTTATATGTGATGGTTTTAAAAGTAAAGCTTGCATAAACTTTGGTTATTAATCATTTAGGAATATTAGTCTTCACTAAATTCTCTGTGTTTATCCTAATCAGTTTCTTCTGAATAAATGCAGATGTTTTAAAAAGTTTTAGTAGAATGGAATGATGGAATTCCATCCAGTTTTTCAGTGGATCTTTGACAGTAAGTTAAGTCATTTAACCTCTTAAATGAATTGTAATACAATGGTGTAGTTAGTGAATCATAAAATATTTTGACAATTTTTTAAATAGGTAATAAAATAAAAAAAACACTTTGAAAAATGGTAAATAAAAACCAAATATATTATGTGATGATGAAGAAGAGTAAACATTAGGAACATTTTAGAGAGCTGATGGTTGGTGAGAATCGGTATGGGAATTTTGTTGAATGGGCTTCTGAGCAACCAAGCTGAATGAATAGTAGGTTATGGCGGAATGTCCTACCGATAAAAAGGACAATATATGGAGCAATTATAAATTGTTTCTGTATAGTAAAGTGCGTTTATTTTTTAATAAACGAACGAAGGTGGTACCACGGGGTTTCTCGTCCTTTATTAGGATGAGGACCCTTTTTTATTTTATAAATTAAGGGGATGAGTAGATATGAGTAAAAATGGGTTAGATTTAGAACGGATCGTTTTTATCGGAAGAACATTTGAGGAATATATGGAGATGTTTTCACTTTCGTTAGACGAATTACAAGGAAAAAAGATTTTAGACTGTCCGGCAGGAGCCTGCTCTTTTACAGCCATCGGCAAGCAAAAAGGACTGGAAGTCACCGCATGTGATATCGCTTATTATCATCCGGGTGAATTGCTTGCCAATAAGGGGAGAAAAGATCTTGAACACGC
The DNA here is from genome assembly GCF_050971705.1 of Niallia sp. M35. NCBI lineage: Bacteria > Bacillati > Bacillota > Bacilli > Caryophanales > Bacillaceae > Niallia > Niallia sp. M35. Next base: position 15,965 of record NZ_JBPCEP010000017.1, on the reverse strand, counting down.
AATGGAGAGTGTAGAAAAAGCAAAAGAACAGTACGTGTTTGATTATTTTAAAGATGTTAAAGATCTAGCGCAGCACCGAACCCAAGCACTTAATGATTGTGCAGCTGATATGAAAGAGAATCCTGGCTGCTATATTCCTGTGACATTGCCTTCACTCCCGTTTGAAAGTGAACAATTTGACTTGATTCTCTCTGCACACTTTTTGTTTACATACGGTGATCGTCTTAATAAAGTATTTCACCTCGATGTGATTGCAGAATTGCTTCGGATAGCAAAAGAAGAAATTCGTATCTTTCCACTTGTTGATCTTACTGGAAACAGATACGAGCATTTAGATGAGATTGTGAAGATACTCAAAAATAATGGGCATGATGTTGAAGAAGTTCGCGTGCCATATGAATTCCAAAGAAATGCAAATACAATGATGAAAATTAGAAAGAGAAATAAAGAGTAAGGAAATCTATAATTTTGTGTTGATTTTTATTAAAAAGAATAAAGCAGTATATAGCAGAATTAAAGCGCATAATGAGATGAATAAAAGAGAAATAAAAAGAATAGTAACTTAATATTCCCTATTTTTATAAAACTCTGTTTGTGGTAATATTTAACAGTAGGGGGAGAAACTATGAAAAAGTTCTTTAGCATTGCTTCTTTTATTATCTTTTTTATATCTTTAACAGGTGTTATAAGATTTTTTTGGGACGCAAGTAATTTTAAAAGAGAATTCGCTATATTCTTTATGTGGGTATTACCTGTAATCGGTCTTGTTTTAGGAATAGTTGGCAAAAAAGGAATATTTAAGACTTTTGCTCTTGTTGGAAATTCTCTGATTGTTTTTGTAACAATTGTAATCCCTTATGCTTCTACCTTGTTTTGGAATGAACCTTAAAACATAAAAAGATTTTATGACGAAATATGAAAAAGAGGTGAGGTGGAATGATGGAATTAAAAACAACAGGAAGAAATAAATACGATATGATTATGGAGTTACTAGCCTTACATGTGAAACAGGCAGACCTTTTTGGAGAAGATGTCAGACCAGAAGAAATTGAAGAACTATTTAAAAAATATTCAGAAATAGTGAATAAAATTTAAAGCATAAAAAGCATCCTCAAATGGATGCTTTTTATATGCAAAAAAATTCCAGACAGGACCAAGTTATTTTTTTATTCAATTCTGCATTATTGCACCTCCTCGCAGTTTACGACATGTTGATTTAGAGAGTAAAATGCACGATTTAAAAAAGAAAAAGCTCAAATTGTCGAATTTTTGAATAATCCAGCTATAAATCAAACATTATTGTCACATTAAAATTACAGTACTGTTCGTTTATAAAGAAAAATGTTATCTATTTGGAAGGAGAAAAATCGTATTTTACTTTAAATTAAAAGTCATAGTATATCAAAAGAGAGGATTTAGATATTTATGATTTTTTCAGAGGTTAATATTCACTTATTTAGGTACATTAATGATTTAGGAAAGCAATACACCTTTTTGAATATACCAATGATACTCATTGCCGAGTATATGGTTTATTTCTTAGCTATTGCAACTTTGCTGCTCTGGTTCAGTAGCAAGAAGAAAAATAGGATGATGGTATTATGTGCCATGGTTAGTTTCCTATTTGCAGAAATTGGAGGGAAAATAGCTGGAATACTGCATTCAAATTATCAACCTTTTGAAGAGTTGTTAAATGTAAATAAATTGATTGAAAAGGCTGTGGATAATTCTTTTCCAAGCGATCATACAATTTTATTTTTTTCCATTTGTCTATCCTTTTATTTGTTTAAAAGAGGGATTTGGTTGTTTTGGGTTATTCTTGCACTTATTGTTGGGATATCGCGTATATGGGTTGGAGTACATTATCCAATGGATGTTTTCGTTGGGGCATTCATTGCGACTATGTCATCCATTTTAGTATATTTGACTTTACCAAAATTAAAGTTGACTAATCAATTTTTAGCCTATTATGAGGATTTGGAACAACGCCTTTCTAGAAAAGTTTTTTCAAAAAATAAAGGTTCAAAGGATATATAACAGTTGTTTACAGTAATAGTATGAAAAAATAATGCAAGCCTCCTTCTAAGCGGCTTTGCTTACTGGGATAAACGAAGCGTGAATAATCCTTCAAAAGCAGCGTATGATAAATCACTCCGCTTTTGAAGGAATTTGATTAATAAAAATCTAATCTGAAGCTAAAAGTGAATACAATTTGAGATCAATAAAACGATTCTTAGCCTTTTCCGCTTTTCTTAAAGTTCCTTCGTAAGTAAAAGATAACTTTTCTATAAGTCTGATTGAATTAAAGTTATCAGGTTCGATTTTAGCTTCAATCCTATTTAGGTTTAAATCAGTAAAAGCAGATTGAATTAAGCATGAAATTGCTTCTTTTGCATATCCTTGTCCCCAATGGAGTTTGCTTAATTCATATCCTATTTCCGCTTTCGCATTGTCAAAATCAATAAAATTAAAGCCACAAGAACCGATAATTTGGTTCGATTCCCGCTCAATGATGGCGTAGCGAATGGCTTTATCTTCCTTTGCTAGCTCATCTAAGAAAAAAATCATTTCTTTAGCTTGACTTTCCTCTGTGAAACTGTCGATATTCATAAATTTTGTCACTTCTGGATCCGACCAAATCGGAAATAAACTAGTTGAATCTGAGTCTCTCATTTTTCTTAATAATAGTCTTGTAGTGTGTAATTCTGTAATCAATATTTTCCCTCCATTTTATAAGTTTAGTTTGGGGTTATATATTGATATCTGTGCATAATTCAGTCCCTTCGTATTGATCTTTTTTTATTATAACAAGACTGTTATGAGAAAGAAATAAAACTAACCAAAATGCGATTAACAACCACTATATTTATGAAAGAAGTCCAATAGTATTGGAAAATGGTAAGAGGTTAATGAGGGGGGATGACATGATTAACAGCTGATAATAAAAAATGATACTTCTTTTTAAAGTAAGTACCATTCGTCTTTTTGATAATTTGAGTTTAACTGCAGAAAAGTATGCAGTCATTAAGTGATCATTACTTAATTTTCTTAATGAATCCACCGTTGCAATCTCCTTTGATTGTTAATTAATGTATATTTACCTGAATTTGAGCAATATAAACTAACTATAGGGAAAATTAAGAAATCTATATTTAAACAAAGGCAGTACTGCTGCTTTCTTATTTTTTATGGTTTTCTTTATAGAAAAATTATTAATGGCACAATCATTTGTTTCACCATTTTCATACTATATATGGAAAGGACAAGCAATTAATAAATCCTTTGATTGCTTGGAGGTATTCTTTTAATAAAGGGGTGAAATTTATGCCATTTACAATTTTCGGTTTTGATTTAACTGTTACTATTTTAAATATTCCTTTTAATGCAGAATATAGTATTACTATTGGTAAAGAGCACAAAGGGAAACATCATCATGATCATCATCATCTTCCTGTAAAAGCATAATTATAATGGTTTAAGAAGGCTATAAATATGATCTATTTATAGCCTTTCCCATGCATGCCTAGAAGAGTAACGATGAGAAGTAATCACTAAAGCAGCGGATTAGTCCGCTGTTTCATTTGGTACTAAATTTAAAAAACGGGCAAATCCAAGAAGCATATATTGTCGTTTACTATACATATCATCTATTAGTTTACAAAAGTTTTTATAAGCGAATTCGTCTTTAGCTTTTTTGCGTTTTTCTCCAAGACTTTGCAATGATTTACTAAGCTTTTCTGCTTCGAAACGGTATGTTTTTTCCTTCTGTTCATATTCCTCGATTTTTGCTTTGATATTTTCCGGGATATAGGTTTCTGGAATAAGGAGCGAAACCATTGCTTTTATTTTTGGTATCTCCAGTTGATTTGCTAAATAGGTACGGTGATTCCCGTCTGTTGCAACTGTATATTTCCCATTAGGAAGCCTATATAAATGTAAATCGACGGGACATTCATCATGCCAGCCCTTTTGTTCAAGTGAATTTCGAAGTTCTTTCATTTTATCGCTGTTCTTTACTTGATTAACTGGTGTAGAAAGGCCGATGATGTCATTTGGAGATACAGATATGACACCATAATCAACTGTAACAAAAGGTTTATAAGTCTTCACTATTTGATCAAAGAGCATCCATCGTTTTCTAAATAATTTAATCAATGGAAACACCTCCTAATTAAAGCTATTTTAATTACAGGTAGTCTCATGACAACTAAATGATAATAATTATTTCAGACTATAGACAAACCTGTAAATAGGAGTTAATAGGAGTTTAGTAATCCATCATTTTAAAAAAAACGATTACGTATCAGAAAATTCGTTTAGTTAAATGGTATAATAAGTTAGATAGATAATAAGTAAAGAGGAAGAAATAAGAAATTATATAATTATATATGTAAACGGATTCATACAAAAAGAGAAACGATTATTTTTTTCTTTGTCAAGTTCTCATGAAAAACAGTAATAAATCGTTATATCTATCATATAGTACGAGTGTAATCATAGAAAAAGTGGAGGTGCCATTTTACTAATATGAGTGGATTAGTGTTTTTTCAATTGCTTGCCGCGTTATTAGTAGCATTTATATTTTCGTTTTTACCTATCTTAATTTTTTTTATAGTTGTCCTATTTTCAAAATTGAAAGGGTTTACTTTGTCTGGGAAGTTTACAAATAGCTATTTGTTAATCGGCACACTCTTTAGCTTAGTTGTTTTGTTCTCATTTAGTATTCCGACTGTCTTACATTATATTGGAAAATAAGCTGAATTTAAGAAAGATAGCTCCCTATGACTGAAGAATAACTTCTCCGGGGAGCTTATTAATTATAGATTAACCTCTTTTATTTCATAAAATATAAAAACCAAACGGCATGATTTTGCTCATCATGCGCGGCTCTTAAAAAAGCTTCTTTTACTTGATGGTTCGTTGTATTATAGGCGATTTCTAAATACATATCGACAGTCTCTTGTTCATCAAGAAAGGCAGCATCGATTCCTTTTCGATAATTAGTTGGACATTTTTCTTTCATTATTGGTGTGTGTTTTTTTCCTGTTAATTGAGTATATAAATTGGAAAAAGTATTATAATGTCTAATTTCATCTTTTCGAATTTCTGTTATGACTGTTTGTTCCTTTTTCGAAGGAGCGATATTTTTTAGGGTATGATAACAAGAAATGGCTGCATATTCTCCATTAATTGCTTTTGTAATTTGTGAAAGTAAATGGTTCTTTCGGATAGAAGTTTGATTAGGTTGCCTATAAAGACTGTAGGAATATGATGGTAGATTAAAAGGTGTAAAATATTTTTGATGAGGAGAATTGGATAGTTGGCTCCATTGGCTATGAGAGGAAAATGGATATCCTTCGAGCCTATGCGGTATAGCTAGGTTCATCTTAAAACTCCTTTGTTTTTGCTTTATCTTATTCTTAGTTCTGTGGAAAGTTGGTTGTCTTTATTAAAATGGGTGTCTAACAGCAAAGATAAAAAAATCTCCCCGAAAGAGTAAAAAGTTTTTAGGATAGAACATTAGTTCGCAAATGACTTGAATAAGAACGAATGTTCTTGTATAATGAAAAAGAAGGAGGAGTTAACGATGGTAAAGCAATTAGAAAAAGCATGGAAAGAAAAAAGACCAATTGAGATTATCTATGTAAAAAAGGATAATACTGTCTCCCAGCGTACAATACTGGTGTATGGAGTCACAGACATATACATAATGGCCTATTGTCTAAAAAAGAAGCAGCCACGCATTTTCAAGTTGGGTTCCATCTTAGCAGCCTCCTTTGTAAAAAAGAGACATCCATTGTATGCTTAGAAGCTTTTTCCTGAGGAGATAGCTTTTTATTTTTGAACAGATAAGATTGAATGTTGTTGCAGATGAATGGGAGCCAGTATAGATATTTCAGACTTGTAGGGTTCTTTCTAAAAAAGGGGAATCTATCATATTAGATTGTGAATCTATAAGCTTTTGTTCTAATTAGTGAATCATTAGCTGTAGATCGTTTGCTGGTATTATAAAATGCTCCGATTTCCTTGTGTTTAGCTTTATTAAAATCATCTATATTTACTAGACATATTATCCGCGTTTCTATTAATAGACTTTTCTCTTAGTAGTTCTGCATATTTTGACAAAGAATAGTATAAAAGCTCGGACAAGCATTGTTTCCTTACATAATATATATTGTAAGTGAAATTCAAAATTTGAAAGGAGCGAAAGAGAATGGGTCGTCATAATAATAATGTAGGTGGTTCAGGTAATAACAAACATTGCAATAAATGTTCTAATCGTGTTTCCCCAGTAGAAGATATCATCCATCCAACTAAAACAGTTGTTCGTACAACAACAAATGAACGCAGAATCCGTAATATTCATCCAACAGAAATCATCAATGTAAACAGAACTGTAGTTCGTAATGAAAACTTTTTCCCTGTAACAGAAAGACAAGTAAACGAAACAGTAGTGGAAGATTTTGATTGTGGAGCTGACATTAATAACTCAAATAACTGTAGACCAAGAAGAAGATTCTTCTAATGCAAGTAGGAAAGGGCACCTGTTTAAATATATATAGGTGCCCTTTTTTGTATAAGCGAGGATCTGTATTCAAAAAAGGACAAAAAAAGAAAGCACAAACCGTGCTTTCTTTTTACGGATTAATAACTTCCTAAATAGGAAGCCCCAATGATAATTAATAAAATGAACAATACAACTATTAAAGCGAAGTTACTACTGTAACCGCCGCCACCGCCATAACAATCTGACATGTGTGCCACCTCCTTCTACTAGTTACAATATATCCTATGTAAACAAGTAGAAGAGTGAATGGACAAGAATCCCATAGGTAGAACAAAAGGCTTTTTCATTAAAGGCTTACAACTAATAAATAATAGACTAGATATACTAAAAACGAAAAAAGCCTCAAGAACAATCACATATATGATTGTTCTTGAGACCTTAGTAATCTTTACATGAATTAATAACCGCCTACATAAGATGCACCGATGATAATTAATAAAATAAATAATACGACGATTAAAGCAAAGTTACTTCCAAATCCGCCTCCATATTCAGACATATCAGTCACCTCCACCTATAGATTTACTATATGATATGAAAGTGACCGACTATGGTGTGGACAAGTTCATCAAAAATTGTTAAATATGTAAAATGGTCAATAATCTAAAAAAGGAGTTGATCTAGGGAAAAATAACTGGATAGCGCTTACTTTTATATCTGAAAAGAAAAGTGTTCCATTTTATCAAAAAAATAAACCTATTGTGTGCAGACATCTTCTAATTGTGTAAGCTGAGAATTATGTACGAGTTCTACCTTAAAAACATTATAAATATCCCTAATTTCACAGTAACCTGTATCATAGCAAAATAAAACTTTGAACACTCTGCCTTTATACAAAACCTTCCCTTCTTCCATTATAAACCTCCTTGATATTAGGTGTACTTAGAGATGATTTCTTGTTTCAATTACCCAATCTTGAAATAATATAAACCTATTTTTTATTATTTTTTTTTGAAAAATAGGTTCCCGTTTTCTTATGTGCTATGAATCTTAGGAAAATCATAAAAATATAATAGGGAATTAGTGAAAATAAGACTTCTTTTAAGCCGTTAATCCAGTTAGAATAATAGGAAGGAGAAAATTTTTCCATTTCAACATTGTTGAACACAGGTTGGTAAATAGAAAGTGTACTATTCTTAAAATGGAGGGATCAAGGTGAAAAAAATTGCTGTGTTCTGTGGTTCAAGTACAGGTGCTTCGCCAATCTATACGGAGGAAGCAATTGCGTTAGGGAAGGAATTAGCAAGAAGAAATTTAGAACTTGTATATGGTGGATCATGCGTAGGTTTAATGGGAGCCATTGCAGACAGTGTGGTGGAAGCTGGTGGTAAAGTAATTGGTGTGCTTCCAGACTTTTTGCAAGAAAAAGAGATAGCACATCCAGCTTTAAGTGAGTTAATTATTGTTAAGTCCATGCATGAACGAAAAGCAAAAATGACTGAGCTTGCAGATGGCTTTATTACTCTTCCTGGCGGTGCAGGAACGATGGAAGAATTTTTTGAGATATTTACTTGGGCACAGCTTGGATTACATAAAAAACCTTTAGGAATTTTGAATATTAATCATTATTACGATCCTCTTGTGGGATTAATTAATCATATGGCGGATGCGGAATTTTTACAAGAGCAATACCGTTCCATTGCGATAGTAGATTCTAATCCAAAACAATTACTTGATCAATTCACTACTTATACCCCGCCAGCCATTAAAACGTTCATTGAAGTAAGTCAATCGTAATTTTTTAACCTTTAAATTTATTCATGATAGGAGTAGAACAGCTATGTATCTAGTACAGAAGTTTTATGATTTAGAAGATTTCAAGAACGTGATGATTCCTCATTTAGAGAAAGATGAAGCGGTAAATGGATTGCCTCTTGGAATTTTAATGAACGCTAATCAAGATGTAAAGCCACCTGTAATGGCTGGCTTATATGATAATGAACAACCTGTTCTCATGTTATTGCAAACACATCCAAAACAAATCATCGTCGCAGTATTTGAGAGGATTTTGCCTAATGATTTACCACTTATTAGCAAGTTGGTACATGAAAGTATCACGGATATTCCTGGTTTAATTGGAGAGAAAGCAATTGTAGAAGAACTTGCCATTCATATTGCCTCATTACGCAACTTAAAAGTTGTTCTTGGCATGGATCAACGTATTTATCAATTGAAGGAATTAAAGAAAAAGGCAGATCATACTGGTATTTTTAGATGGGCGAATAAAAGCGATCAGGCCATCACCCAGCAATGGGTTTATGATTTCGCAGTTTCAATCAATGAGCCTATGGAAATGGACCAAGCTGCTAAACGGGCAGAAGAACTGATTGATAGTAATCGGCTAGCGTTCTGGGAAGTAAATAATCAGGTAGTCAGCATGGCTAATGCAAGCAGACCGACGAAAAATAATATAACGATAAATTTTGTTTATACACCAAAGGAATTCCGAAAAAGAGGGTATGCATCAAATTGTGTTGCAGAGCTTACACAACGATTATTATCCTCTGGATTTTCCTCTACGAGTCTTTATACGGATATAACAAATCCTACGTCCAATAAGATTTACATGGAAATTGGATATGAGCCAAAGATCGATTCTATCTTATTATTTTTGGAGAAATGAAGCTCTTTTCAAAATTACAACGTCAATAAGGAGGAATAAAAAATATGGATGAAAAATATCCAATTGGATTATTTGAATGGCAAAGCGAAATTACCGAAGAAGTCTTACAACAGTGGCTTGCTGAATTGGAGGAATATCCTGATAAACTAGCAAAAGCAGTTGTGTCTTTAAATGAAGAACAGTTAGATACTCCATATCGGGATGGCGGCTGGACAATTCGTCAAGTGGTGCACCATGTAGCAGATAGCCATATGAATGCCTATATCAGAACAAAATTAACTTTAACAGAAAAAGAGCCGACGATTAAGCCGTATGAAGAAGCACAATGGGCAGAGCTCGCCGATTCTGCACTGCCTCTTTCTGTCTCGCTCCAATTGCTTACTTCACTTCATGAAAGATGGACGTATTTACTCCGCTCCATTCTCTTTACTGATGATAGAAAAAAAGAATTTTTACATCCTGAAAATGGTAAGCAGTCGATTGAATTATTAATGGGAACGTATGCCTGGCATGGTCGGCACCATCTTGCTCACATTATCAATTTATGTAAAAAGATGGGGTGGGATTAAGAAGATAGTAGGAAAGCTCTTTCTCAGTAAACAAGGGATTATTTGAATCTGAATAGTTTTCCGAAAAGGACAATTTAATTTCGTCTCTGTGCTTAAATAGATTTCGAGAAGATAATGAAGGTTTGAACCGGAGCCGGAATACAGAAGGATTGGGTTAGTCGCGATTACTTTATGATTGCAGGCTCTCCAGTCTTGTTGCGCTGTTTTTTTTATGTGTATTCCGGTTACTCCGTTTAATCCTTTCATTTATAATGGAATTCTCCTCAGAATAAAAAAGTAATGGATTGTATTGTTCTAGCTACTTAATTATTATATAGTAGCCATTACCTCATTAACCTTTACAAAATTTATAGACTGTTCTTTTTTGTTTATTTTCTTCATTAGACAATGAGAATGGTTAACGGATTTTCCTCAACCATTCATAAAATTTCCTTTTTTTTGCTTACACCACCTATATTTTTGAAAATATCCTCATATACATATAGAGATTTGTTTATTATTGACCAAGTTTTTTTATAATTGAATAATCTCATAAAATCCATTCTAGAATAATCTCGAGGAATAGAAGGAGGAGGGGCACAGTGACGTATATTGGAAAAAGTGTTTTTCGAAAAGAATCCCTCGAAAAAGTGACAGGGAGAGCAAGGTATACGGCTGATTATCTCGCTAGTGATGCTCTACATGTGGAAATGGTGAAAAGCTCTTATGCTCATGCAAATATTCGCTCCATTGAAATAGAAGAAGCACAAAGGCTAGATGGCGTACGAGCAATAATTCTCGGAGATAATCTTCCTCTAATTGGGGAGGAAGTAATTGATCGACCGGCCCTTGCAGTTAATAAAGTTCGTTATTATGGGGAAGTAATTGCGCTTGTTGTAGCGGAAACCATTCCTATTGCCAAAAAGGCAGCACAGCTTATTCGCATTGAATACGACCCTCTACCTATTGTAAATTCACCGCTTCAAGGTCTTGAAGAAAACGCACCTCTTCTTCATGAAAATATGCTTGATTATACAAAAGACGAAGGAATATACCCTGTAGAAGGAACAAATATTATTAATCATACTAAGATCAGAAAAGGGGATATTCAGGCAGGTTTGCAAGAAGGGGAAGTCAAAATAGAATCTCATTTTTCCATTCCTTTATCCGATCATGCCGCAATGGAGACAAGAGCAGCTCTTTGTGAAATTACCGAAAGCGGGATTGTTCGAATTGTAACCAGCTCTCAAGCCCCTTATATGGTGAAAAAAATTATCAGCAGGGATTTCAAGGTGGAAACAGGGAAGGTTGTGGTGGAAACCCCCTTTGTTGGTGGTGGCTATGGTGGCAAGGCATCTGTACAGCTTGAAATTTTTGCTTTTATTGCATCAAGAGCAGTCGGCGGGCGAAAAGTTCGTTTATTTAATACAAGAGAAGAAGATATTGCGGTTTCGCCAGTACATATCGGTTTAGAAGCAACCATTCAGCTCGCTTGCACAGAGGACGGAAAAATAACAGCTGCAAAACTGAAATACGTATTTGATGGGGGCGCATATGCCGATAAATCTCCACATCTTAGTACAGCTGGAGCGGTTGATTGTACAGGACCTTATAAAATAGAGAATGTTTGGTGTGATGCTTTATGTATATATACCAATCATCCATATCCTGCTCCATATAGGGGCTTCAGTCATGGAGAGGTACATTTTGCTTTTGAAAGAGCAATGGATATGCTGGCAAAAAAAGTGAGAATGGATCCTCTTCGGTTTCGCAGTATAAATGTAATCCGTCCTGGTGATACCACACCAACACAAGTGTTGTTAACAAGCAGTAAAGTTGGAAATGTTGAAAAATGCATTGATCGATTACATGAAATGATGGAATGGGAAAAAGGACAATTAGAAGAAATTTCTCCTAATAAAGTACGCGTAAAAGGAATCGCATGCAGCTGGAAAAATTCAACTATTGGTCCTGGTGTCAGTTCGGGTGCCGTTATTACCTTTAACTCCGATGGGAGCATCAATCTTATGTCAGGCTTAGTGGAAATAGGTACGGGAACAAAAACGGTCTTGGCACAAATTTTAGCAGAGAAGATGCAAATGAAGGTGGAGAGAATTCATGTAAGAATGACGGTGGATACACAAACAGAACCAGAGCATTGGAAGACAGTAGCAAGCAGGGGTACGTTAATGGCCGGTAGAGCAGTAATGGCTGCAGCAGATGATGCCATTCGCCAACTGAAAAAAATGGGAGCAATCGTATTAAGGGCTTCAGAAGATGACATAGAGGTTGCTAATGAAACGGTATATTTACGAGATAATCCGCAAAAATTAGTGCCTTTTAAAGATATTGTTTATGGTTACACCTTTCCCAATGGCAATTCTATTGGTGGGCAAATTATTGCAAATGGAAGCTATACACTTACTGGATTAACGAAATTAGACCCTGAAACTGGTGCAGGGAATCCTGGTCCTGAATGGGCAGTCGCAGCACAAGGAGTCGAAATAGAGATAGACATAAAAACATTTCGCTACAAAATCCTTAAAGCAATAACCGTTGTAGATATTGGCGAGGTATTGAACTACAAAGGAGTACTGGGACAAATTAAAGGGGCCATGAGCATGGGCATTGCTTGGGCTGGAAGGGAAGCCTTTTATTTTGATGAGAATGGGAGGATTCTTAATCTGCAATTACGAACCTATCGGCCTCTAAGGTTTGGCGAACATCCTAAATATGAGGTAGCAATAATAAAAACACCTCATTTAGAAGCGCCGTTTGGAGCAAGAGGAGCAGGCGAACATGGTTTGATCGGTATTCCTGCAGCAATAGCAAATGCACTTTCAAAAGCAGTTAATCATGAATTAGTCCGGCTGCCTTTGACTCCAGAATCCATCTGGCGGCAGACAAAGGAGGAAGTACATGGACTTTGAATTTAAGAAGACATCTACTATCGGTCAAGCATTTGCACAGTTTGCCAAAACAAAGACGGAAAAACGACAACCTGCTTATTATGCTGGTGGCACAGAAATCCTCACATTACAAAGAGTTCAACAGTTAAACATTGATGTAGCCATTGATATTAAAGATATTCCAGCTTGCCTTGTTCATCAGCTGACAGAAGACTATCTTGTTTATGGTTCCTGTCTCACTCTAACTGAAATAGAGGAACATAATCATTTTCCATTACTAACAGATGTCTGCAAAGAAATTGCCGATCGTACTGCGAGAAATAAAATAACAGTTGGTGGTAATATTTGCGGTGCTATTTTTTATCGAGAGGCTGTTTTACCTTTTCTTTTGACAGACAGCATTCTTGTGCTTGCTGGCAAAAATGGATTGAGAACAGAATATATTCATGATGTTTTCCATCAGCAATTACAGCTTCCAGATGGAGAATTATTTGTGCAGGCATTTATTGAAAAAAGGTACATAACTTGTGCGTACATTGCCATTAAAGTGAGGCAGCAATGGGAAACCGGTTATCCGTTAATTACCATTGCTGCATTAGAAATAGATGGTGAAATGCGAATGGCCTTTAGTGGTTTATGCCCTTATCCGTTCCGTTCCCTCATATTAGAAAATATAATCAATAATCGAGTGCTCAGTCGGCAAGAACGAATCAATCAAATCGTAAATCAATTACCTGGGCCCATTTTAAATGATGTCGAGGGATCAGATGAATACCGTATATTTGTGCTTACAGATCTTTTAGAAAAAGTAATAGCACGACTGGAGGGAGATTAATGGTCGAAAAAGAACCTAATTTGCTGACGATGAAGTTACGTGTCAACGGGGAAAATCATTTAGTAGTCATTCCTCCATATCAAACCCTACTAGCAGTATTAAGGGAAGATTTATTTTTAACAGGATCTAAGCCTGGCTGTTTCAATGGAGATTGTGGCGCATGTACCATTATGGTTGATCAAATGGCGATGAAATCGTGTTTAATGCTTGCAATAGAAGCTGTTGGAAAGGAAGTAATAACTATAGAAGGATTAGAGAATAGTCCTCTTCAACAAACATTTATCGAGGAATTTGCTTTCCAATGTGGGTATTGTACATCTGGGTTTATTATGAACGGCCATGCATTGCTTCTAAATGAAGAGAATCCTGATAAAGAAAAAATAAAAGAATGGCTAGAATCGAATATATGTCGCTGTACAAGTTATGAAGAGATCGAAACAGCGATGTTAAAAGCGATAGAAAGAAAAAAAATATAAGATTAAATGCCCCTGTAGTCTAATATGTATGCTGCAGGGGCTTTTTTAGTTATTGCTTTAATTGACTATTTGAGTTATGACGCACATCTTCTTCTTTTGTTTCCGCCATGCCGTATAAACCATTCATTTCTTGTTCATCTTCATCTAGACCTAATCGATCTTGAAAGTTCGCATTTTTTACATTAGGATCTTTCATCTTTGTTCCCTCCTTTTTAAGTTATTACTTTCGTTAGTTTGTGAAAAAATGAAAATTATATGTGATATAAAAGAAAAGGTTAATTAGGAAGTGCCTTTTTTATCTTTTCAAAAATACTTTTTAAGATAACGCCTAGTATGATAAAACCAATAAAAGATCTTGTATGGGACCAATACTCGCCTAATATAAACATTTTTCGAAGCATAAATAATGGTTCAATAATATAAGAGAATAGAATCGACCAACCTAATGTCGCTAACATAAAGTGTTTCCAATTTGTAAAATATTGATAGACAATCATAGCCGTTATCGGAATAATGACCAAATTAGCAGGAATGAGAGGACTGATAATGGGGATAATTTTGTCTGGATAGCTCCATAGCATAAACTCAGTACCAATAACATCAAGGATCATGCAAAAAGTGGCACACACCATCCCATAAGAAAAAATTTCAAAAAAACGATTTTTATCTACAAGTTTCCACCAAATAAAATAAGGAATAATGGTTGCGAGAAATAGAATCCACCAGTTCGTCGACAAAAAGTCATGCTGCAGCCAATGATCGATGGAAAGTTGAGTTAATTTTTCTTTTTCTTGTTCGATTTCAATATTGCTAGGATAGTGTAAGATAAAACTTAACATGTATGTCACCACTTTTTATCCTTGATTTGAAGAAGATTTTATAAAATTAGTATGAGTGGATTAAAAAATTATTATTAGTATTAATTTATGTATACATAAATTTACCAATAAAGAGGATATTAATAGTTATAAAGGTGGGACAACAAATGAAAAAAAAGTGGAAAAAATACAAAGTTTATATTATTGGCTTATTTTATATCCTCTTTATTAATGCGTTAATTGCAGCAAGCTATATTATTGGGTTTAAGGAATTCAAAAAACTAATTACTTTCTAAACCAATTGTCTATATTGTGTCTACACAATATAGAAAGTGTCCTTTGTTAGTTAGAGGACACTTTTTTTTAGGCGTAATGGAGTGCAGGAAAAAGTATTTGAGCTGAGATCTGTTAAGTGATATATTTAAAATATTATGAAAATTCTAAAGGGGGTCCGTCATTGTCGTTAGAAAATGTACAAGCATATCTAAGTAAATGGAATAAAGAGAAAGATATACGACTATTTACAACTTCTAGTGCAACGGTTTTGGAGGCAGCTGAAACTTTAGGGGTAGAACCACAAAGGATAGCGAAGACATTGTCATTTCGTAAGGATAATAATGCGATATTAATTGTTACAGCAGGTGATGCTAAAATTGATAATAAAAAATTCAAACAAGCTTTTTCGGAAAAACCAAGGATGCTTTCACCAGAAGAAGTTTTAGAGAAAACTGGTCATGCTATAGGCGGTGTTTGTCCTTTTGGATTAACGGAAGATTTACCTGTCTACATGGATGAATCATTGAAGCGATTTAATACGGTCTTTCCGGCTTGCGGCAGTAGCAATTCAGCTATTGAATTAACCAATGAAGAACTTTATATATACGGAAATGTAGAGGAATGGGTGGATGTATGTAAGGGTTGGGAGTGATACAAAAAAGAAATTGTTTGAGCATTAATTAGAAAAATAATCATCAGCTCTTTTTTTATATTAGCCAAATAGGTAATTGTGCAATATATATATAGGAACTTATGGACTTTATTAATATGAGAATAATTTAGTAGCTTTAAAGGGGACTGCATCGTGAGAGAAGCTTATCACTATGTGATAAGCTTCTCTCAGACTGTCGACAAACTCCTAATTCGGTAATTAGGAGTTTGTCTTAGTTTATACATATACATTCTTTTAAA
>NZ_JBPCEP010000016.1:0-121373 GCF_050971705.1 Niallia sp. M35 | reverse complement strand
GTAATTCACTTAGGTAACAAATTTTGAATGCTATATTATTAACTTTTTTCACAAGAAGTTTTCTAAATTCTAATTCATTAAACTCAGAGGTTACTACTAAAAAAATAACTATATTATCATTACTTGAACTTACTTCAATCGTTATTTCCTTTATAGCCTGAACCGTTAATAATTCTTGTTCTAACTGGAATAAAGAAATAAATCTTCCCCCAACTTTAACTTGGTTATCTTTTCTCCCTTCATAATAAAAAATTTCATTGTCATCTTTATATACTAAATCCCCTGTATTATAATATCCTTCGTTATCAACAATAATTTCCTCCGAATTGTAGTATTGTTCTATACAAGCATAACCTTTTATTAAAAGCTCACCTTCACTACTAATTTTACATTTATATCCACCAATACATGCGCCTAAGACCACTTTTTTTGACAAAGCCCATTCTATAGGAGTATAGAAAACAATCCCTGTAGTCTCTGTACTACCCCAAGCTGAAATTAGTTTTTTTCCTGTAGTATTAAAGAAAGTTTCTCTAAATTGATATTCTACCTTTTCTCCTCCTACTTGTAGGTGTTTTATGTTATTCCAATTTTCTTTTTTTATAATTGACATTAAATACTTATAAAGATTAGGGGTTGCTAATAAACTTTTTATATTAAATCTTTCAATTAATTCATTTATATGTTGATATTCATTTGTTGTACAGAGAACGCAACACTCTCCAGCAACCAATGGTTTAACAAATAATTCATGTGGATGCATACTTTCTGAGAAAAGACACATGTAACTTCCATTTAACTCTATTGGTAATGATAAATTAACATTAATGGCGTTATAGACCACTTGTGTAGTCTTGGTAGAAAAGATCTTTGGAGTCCCTGTAGAACCAGATGTTAAATTAAAATAACGTGATTGCTCTTCTTCACACTCTATATACTCCTTAATATCAAGTTCAATATCTTTAAAATTTAATTCGAACTCTTCAATAACATCTAATTTACTATCTAATCTATATAGAACTAACTTCTCGTTTATAAATTTAATTATATATTTCATTCGTGTAACTTTGCCTATTATTAGTAATTTTGATTGACTTATATTTACTTCTAATGGTATAGCAGAAAATCCACATCTAAATACTCCTAAATAAACTATCGGTAAATTAATATTTTTGGGTATACTTATACCGATTTCCGTATTTTCATCTAAAACATATTTAGTTAATAAATATGCCAATTTATTTACTAAATGATAAAAGTCACTATACGAGACTACGTTTTTTCTATCAGCTAAAGCTATTTTTGACGGTGTTTTTTTCGCGTAATCCTTTAAATAATCATTCAATTTACTTATCATATTATAACCTCAACCTAAAATTTGATTTTTCCCCTGCAATACAAATGAATTTGTACCAGGATAACTATATTCTCTCATTTCTCTATATGCCTTTCGCCAGTTACTGATTCTTCCTAAAGTTGTATATTTTAAAAACTGTGCATCAAAATGCTTTATTGCATAGTCAAAACAACTTTCATCAAATGGCCAGAATAAAGGGGTAATCATCTCTTTTTCAGGTATTCCAGATAGAATAGCAAGTTGACTGCCAGGTAGTACTCTCATTCCGAAGGAAAAGAAAATTTCTCCTTTTTTAAAATTCTCATTGGTGAATTTGCATGTTTCTTTAATAGACTCTTCATTTTCTTCGGGACCACCGAATAATAACATTCCTAGGAGTGTTACATTGTATTTTCGACAATTATCAATAAAGGTTTTAGCAATATTTAGGTTGAATCCTTTTTTCAATTTTATTAACATACTTGGGGAGAATGTATCAAAAGAAACCATTAATTCTTTACATCCTGATTGAGCAGCTAACGCAACAAACTCTTCATTTACAGTGGGCTTAGCATAGGCAGACCATCGAAATCCATCTAAATTTAGATCGATTAATAGATTACAAATTGATTTAGAGTGGTCTAAGTTAATGTTGAAAAGTGAATCTGTAAAAAAGATTTCTCTTATACCCATATCGTACAAATTTAGAATATCTTCTTTAAGCAGTTTTAAAGGTCTAGTTATATTTGTTTTGTTATCTATTTTTCCATAAGAACAATAAACACATTTCATTGGACATCTACCACCACAGCGAGTAGGTAGTCCAATTTGCTTAACACCAATATCCTTGTAAGTTTGTACTAAAGAGTTAGTAAAATCTAATGAAAAAAGAGAATGATTAGGAATTAATCTAATATCTTCTCCTAGTGACTGAATATGATCAGATAAAAAATCAAAAATTTCTTCTTCTATATTTCCTTTAATTCCATATTGAAAAGGTAAATATTTTTTTAGGCCTTCAGAATAAACTGCATAGCCTCCGCCACCGATTAATGTACGCATATTAGGGTTTCTTTTTTTTGCTATGGGTATAATTTTATCCATAAAGTCTTTATAATACTTTAAATAATACTTACTGTTCAATTCCATTGAATCAACATTTCTAATGGAAAAGGCTAAACAATCAATATGACTGTTTAGAAAACTTAAATTCAAATATTCTTCAGGATTCTCTTTAAAGTCTATTAATTCAATATCAACGCCAAGTTGCTTTACATAACTTTTGACATATACTGCACCAATAGGAAAAACAGGATGAAAGTCCATTGTGGGTAGAGAATTTAGGTTTATTAAGGTCATTTTATAATTTCTCAAAAATCCTCACTCCCTTGTAAGTTTTAAATTCAAAAAACCTTCTTTGTATGTCTTTGGATTAAACCTAAGTAGTTTTAGAAAGGATATTTTCCTCTCTTCTTCTAAATTGATTTTCAGTATAAATGGTCTTTTCGAATTAGTGTGCTTAATTATATACTTCAGTGATCCAGTAATATCTAAAGTCGCATCATATGAAACCGAAAATAATAGCTCCGTAAATATACCATTATTCCACCAACATACAGCGCAATAATTAACACCTGCTTTTCTTCCGATTAACCAATTAGTTTGAATAAAATTTTGATTTTTTAAATT
Organism: Niallia sp. M35; assembly: GCF_050971705.1. NCBI lineage: Bacteria > Bacillati > Bacillota > Bacilli > Caryophanales > Bacillaceae > Niallia > Niallia sp. M35. Next base: position 118,348 of record NZ_JBPCEP010000016.1, on the reverse strand, counting down.
TGAATTAAGATTAAAAAGAAAATTCCTTAATTCATCTTGAGTAGGTACTATCCATTCATCTAAATAACTTTCTTTAATTTTTACTAGTTCTACAACTGACTTATACTCAAAAAAAATTCTAATTATCGGTTTTATATTTTTTTTAAACTCAAATTTTTTTAATAAAGTAAACTTCGCCGTTTCTGGAAAAGAGTCCCAAGCTATAAGTCCGTTAGGAGATAAATTTGATAAGTCCTCAATTGAATATTTCAACAACTCATATAATATTTTATGATTTGATTTTTTAGAGAAAATGCCACCTAGATAACCAGTACCATCTAAAAGAATGCTTCTATGGAATGCCTGTATGCTGGAATTTTCCTTAAGGATAATCCAGCGATACTGATCTGGTTTTGTTAGTTCTTCTTTTAGATTTTTACCAAATGAAAATGGAATCTCTAATTTCGAAATTTCTTTATAATCTTCAATTGTTGCCTTAGAGAACATAACATATTAATCTCCATTCATTCTTAAAATTTTCACATAACCTTTATCTGCATTAAGTTCAATAGTTTCATTGTTTTTTAATAGTTTTCTAGTTGAAGTATTAACTATAATCGCTGGAATATTTTCTTCTCTTGCAAATATTGCTCCATGAGATAGAAATCCACCCGTTTCTACAATGATTCCTAAAGAATTAGTTAGATTATAGGTTAAATGAGGAGTTAGTTGCTTTGCTACAATAATAGAACCTTCCGGTATATCTAAATAACTGTTTCTATCGAGCGGATTTTCTATTATAAATACTTTCCCAATAACTGAGCCCCATGATACACATTCACCTAAGATAAGATTTTGATTTTTTGTAAGTTCTAAATTCGTTTCATCTAAAGCTGTGCTAGGCATTAAAGCACGATTTTTATCAAACTCTATTTTTCTGTCATATATATCTATATTTTCCGAACTGTTTCCAGATATATATTTTTCTAACTCTATTTTTCTCAAAAAAAATACATCATGCTTATTATTAAGTAAACCGTTCCTATGTAGAATAACGCCAATATCTAGAATAACTTTCCTAACTGACGCAGCACCTTTTTGGAGGACATAATCATCATTTTCAGTCCTTAACAGTAGATTTCGATATTCTAATACAGCATTCCTAAACTTCATTTTTTTTTCTAGAGGTAACTTCTGTTGGAGTTTATCTAATTTATCCTCCCACTTAGATTCTATTTTTTTATTTTTTATAGGGAGTCTTTTAGCTTTTTTTATTAAATATTGAGGGTTTTCTCTTAATGTTTCGATATGTATAGCCATAGGATGAGGTATTTCATCACCATATAAATTAATAAAATCTTTAAAAGAAGTACTATTCATAATTAAGTCATCAATAAATTGCGGATATTCCTCCTCGTTAGTACTATTATTTTTTATTAATAATTGAATATTCTTAGCAATTTGTACCAAATGTCTTGATTTGTGAAATGTATGAGAATTTAAATTTGATGTTAAAATGCCTAATTCCTTATTTTGATTTTCTATTGGTACTCCTATATCATCAAAAAAATTCAGAATTATTTTTTTAATATTTCTCCGTTTGATCATCCAATCTCTATCCATATAAACATTAAAAAACTCTTTAAAATTCTTAATTGCCTTTTGTAATTCAGTATATAATTCTTCTAAGTTTCCACATTTTGTATTTATAGTATTTTCAAACTTAATCACATACTCTTTTTCTATATTGTCCCAATTGAAACTGTGTTCATTACTATCGGTTTTATTACTTGAAGTTTTTAATTTTATATATGGATATTGATTGATGAAAGTCGTAGACCAATGATTAGAATTGAAAAGTCCTCCTGGATCAAGATCTTGTATTAAAGGTGTTACTGGTTCGGTACATTGATCTAAAAGGAACCACTCTTTACTTGGGGGTATTATAAAATTAGATTTTATTCCCAAAATAGGTCTCACTTGTAACCAAAAGATAGTGTTATTCTGTATACAAAACTCTACGTCAATTTCATAACGCAAGTTATTTTTTAATAAATTCATGTATTCTTTCAACTCAGACACAACGTTATCAATGGAAAAATCCCCACTTGTCCATTTATCTTCTTTATATTGAAAGGGTTTACTCAATCCTCCGACAAGTTTATGACCATCACCTTTAACTATCTCTATTATTGGACCTTGAGACTTTCTCAATGGATCCAAAGAAAAGGCAACTCCAGAAAAGTCAGCTTTAATTTTTCTTTGAACTATGACTCCCATTGGGTGGTTTAGCCTTGAATTATATACTGATATAATTGCAGGAATTAAATCTGTAAAAGTGCTAATAGTTTTAGTAGAAAACTTTCCGGCCATGGTCTTATAATGGCTATCTTCTATTGAAGATGAAGATCTAACAATTAAACCATCCTCTGACCAAATTTTTAAGGCTTCTACATTAACTTGCTCTAATACTTCCTTTTTACAATTAATAATTTCCTTACAATCGTTATTTGTAAGAACAAATCCTTCTGGAATATTAAAATTCAAACTTGATAGCTTAAATAAGTTTTTTGCTTTATTACCAATTTCTTCAACATTTAATTTTCTAGTATTTTCTAGTAAATTTATCAAACTTATTCTCCTCTTAAATAGTGACTGATCAAGCTAATAGTTTGGTCAGTCACTATAATTAATTTTAACTACAACAAGAACTTGCAGGTATATCCATACTTGTAACATCCACTTGAGTAGAGATTTTTTTAATGATACTATCGTATAAATCTCTATCTTGGCTTAAATATGCAGTGAATTCGGCTAAATCCATTTCTATCCCCACTTTTTCAAGTGCAGTGTATGGATCTTCTGCAAAGAGTTTTATAAACTCTTGATTCTCTAATTCCTGTAATAATGGTGCAAATAGTGGATTCGTATTACGAATAATTTGATTCATAACAAACTTCCCTTCTCATTTTTATTTTTTGAAAATTTACAATAATATGTTAACATTTTATATATAACAATTCAACCTTAAGGAGGAAAATATGGAAAAAATATCAATAAAAGAAGAATTTGATAAAAAAGGTTATATTGTGTTAGAAAATATTTTTAATTTAGAAGAAATGCAAACCGCAAGAGAAGAGGCAAAACGACTTATAAAAGAAAAAAAAATGAAATCTAGAATCAAGGTTGATGAAGAAAAATTAAGAAATGAAGGAGTTTTTATTGGGTTATCTAAGATAAGTCCTCTCTTTGAAAAAATAACAAAAAATATAAAATTAATAAGAATATTAAAGAAATTATATGATAAAAATCTAATTTTTATTGATGATAAATTGGTTTATAAAAACTCTGACATACGGTTTGGCACACCTTGGCATCAAGATTGGGAATATCTTAAAGGAAGTCATAAAGTATCAGTTTGGATTGCACTTGATGATGCAAATAAAGAGAATGGTTGTCTTCAAGTTATTCCTGGAACACACAAAAACAAAGTGATTCACAAAGGCGATTCGACAGATGGCTTTTCAAAATCAGTGATAGTTAATATGCATCCTGAAAATATTATAAATATCGAAGTAAAAGCTGGAGATGTAATTATTCTTCACGACTTAATCCTACATGCTTCCTGCGAAAATATTAGTGGGGGTGAGCGATATTCTTTTATACCTACTTACAGTAATATCGATTGGAATCTAAATAAGTTATTGTTAAACACTACAAAGAAATAATTCACTATTTTAGTTGTACTTTCATATTAATTGCCATAGGTACTTTAGAAAACACTGATAATTATAGGTATTCAATTTTGAGTTAAAAATCAAGAATTACAATACTTGGAGAGAAGTAACCTGATGAAATCAAACATCTTATAAATCATACTTAGATTGCAGACAGCGAGGAATCTAAGCCTAGTTAAAAAGCTCATATCCAGATTAGAATAAAAGTTCAAAGCTATAAACTCCCATATTATAAATTAGTGCTCTTAAATGTTATTAAAGTTTGGGGAAAATATATACTAAACACTGATATAATAAGATTAAAAAAATGAAATTTAATATTGAATCACAAATTTCACTTAATCCAAATTAAATTTAAATGAAGTGAATAAATTCTATTTAACAAATTACATTTCAACCAAAAAATATTTCAGATAAACATAATTGTAAAAACCTCTCTAGGAGAGGTCGGCTTGTAGAAAAACCCCCTATTTTTAAAAGTATGATTTTGAAAAAGGGGGTTTTGGATATCTTAATTGATCACGACCCCAACATATGGTTTTTAAGACATTATCGAACCACTGGTGTATAGTGAAATTGTGAAAAAAGCTATCGAGACTTTCTCGACAGCTTGACCTCTCTTAGGAGAGGTTTTTTTAGACTATAAACTGAGGAATACTCCAAAGCAACATTCCTATTCAAAAGAAGACTAATAAATATACCATATATACCTCTATTATTAAATCTAGTTTTTAGAGATACAAGAAACTAGGAAGTTATTGACCAAGGGTAGCCAATCCAACGATCGATTTTCTCATATCCAAACTTCCTTTTGCTGCTCAACATTCACTTCATTCAACATGCTCTTTCAGTTCCTTTATCACCTCTGTGAGAATTTATTTAATTAAAAGCCTGAATTCACTTCTATGAAAACAGAGCCATCTTTGATTAGTAGAGAATCACATTGCGCTGTTTTAAGTTCCTCTATGATTACTGGAACCCAAGAATTGTTTGTTTTCTCGGTACTTTGATCTTTAAGAATTTTCTTCTAGTATCCAAATTGATGACTAACCCCATTGTCCTCGCACCATTTAGCTTGGGATTGACCGCTCGCTTTGTAGTCAGAAATTCGCAGTTCCAATTCTTTTCATAGTTCTAAATTATGGCTTCTGGTCATGAAAAATCCTCCTCAAAATACATTTGTAGAGATTATCTCAAAATTTATGGCGCATGTACATATGGGAAGAGTTTTACTCTTATCATCTAGCAATATGAATAGTGTTATTAGGGAACAGCATATGTTTCTATTTTCCTAACTACAAATCCTCCTCTTCAAATGAGATATTTGTATAATATTACTATTAATTATTTAAGTCCTGTAAAGTTGTTAGGAGTGTAATTATTTATATATATACTCTTGAAGAGTTTGTTGTATATTCCCTATCTTTACAACGCTATACTGATCAAACTTTTTCATTAAGTTAACTTGTAAATTTTCCTATACTTACTAAGTGCCAAATTAGTGGCAATATAGCTCGATAGTCAATTTTTCCAGAGAAACTTTTTGCTAATTCTATAACTGTTATTTCATCTAAATATGTAATTTTTTCTTCTAGTTCCCTTAACCATGACTCTGTGTTTTTCCTAGGCTTTAAAAAATTTCATAGAAAAAGAATATTGGATTTTATAATATCAGGTAGATTCTCTTTAGGTGTTACAATGGAATATTCCCAATTATTTTTTCTCACATAACTAAGGCGTGCTCTCGTGATGTACGAGAATTGTTTAAAATCTTTACTTCACTGAATTTGATAAAGAATAGGTACTGGGTTATCTTTAAAGACTAAGTAATCTGGAATATGATTCCATTCTACATTTTTTCAATTCTATATTAAAGAACTTAATTGGTATTTCAACAGGCTGATCATAATACCTAACTGTGTTCAATTCAAGTTCTAAAATATAGTAAAATAGACACTCACCCCATAATGATTCATACCAACAGCTCTTTTCATTTTTGGACTGTATAAGTATCCACTCATATGATTGATATACTTGCTTTGCACATTGTTCACCATTCTCTTTGACCATATTTGGCATACTTAATACTCCAATCTTTATTCGACCAATTCATAGTACATAATCCAATAAATGGATTTTTTAATGACAAACTAAAAATAATAACAAAATATTCTATTTTTTTAATGGTCTAGTTTACATAAGATTTAATGACAATTCTCATTAAAAACAAAAAAACCAGTATTAACAAGCAATAGTTAACACTGATCTTGTGACAAGATATTATATAACTTTATGACAAATTAAAATATGTATTTGGCAAGCAAAAAATGCATAAAACGGCAATCAAAAATGTAACCACTTGCCAACGAAATTTAATTCTGAATAATTGACTCCTTATAACGATAACTATCGCCTTTAAATACAATCAAATGCGAATGATGGATGAGTCGATCAATTACTGCCTCCGTTAATATTGGATCCCCAAAAACGTGATTCCATTGACCGAATTGAAGGTTTGTCGTGATTATGATGCTTTTGGTTTCATAACACATCGAAATAACCTGAAACAATAATTCAGCCCCTTGTTTGTGAAGAGGAATGTAACCTAACTCATCCAAAATCAAAAGATCCAATTTCTCTATTTGCTTAAAAAGCTTATTGAGATTACCTTTTTCATTTGCTTCTAATAATCGATTAACTAATGATGCCGCTGTATAGAATTTAACAGCTTTGCCATACCTTTGTATGGCATTCAATCCAATTAACGTAGCTAAATAGGTTTTACCTGCACCTACACCCCCATAGAAAATTAGATTTTCTTGCTGCTCCATGAATACTCCATTTAATAGGTCTTCACTACTTAGTCCTGCTGTTAGGACAATGTCCTTCCAATCAAAAGGTTTCCCATTGACTTTAGGTAAGCTTGCTTGTGTAAGTAAAAGATTTGTTTTTCGTTCTTCTCGTTGCTCAATTTCTTTTTCAAAAAGCTTCAGTAAATACTCTTCATTTGATGTGGCTTCTATCTCTTGATAATGTTCTCTAATCCAACTTAATTTCAATCGTTTAGCGAATTCTTGAATCTGCGTACTCAATTTATTTCAGCTCCTTTTAGAAGCTGATTATAATGCTGTAGACCTCTAGTAGCCTCCGGCATAATAGGCAATGACTTTTGGAGATGTACTTCTTCGCGTATCCCTCGACCATTAATTAGTTGGTAGAATACTTGTTTAATTGATTCAACCGAAGGATGACCATGCTCTGATGCAATCTTCAGCGCTTCAGTAATTTTACTAAAATCATAATCTTTCATCACTGTACCTAATAACTTCAGGGCTTCTGATTTTTCAGAGGAAGTACATGAATTAAAATATGTTTGCCATTCTTGTGGTAACTGCTCATAGAAACTAGTATATTTAAGTGCCATAGGACGTTTGGCCATTAGATTTAAGTATGGCTGCCAATTAATCGATTTTCTATATTGACCATAGAGTCGAGGATGGCTAACGACTAGTTGATAATCATCTGTAAGAATATCAATTGAATTATATGAAATACGAATTAGAACCTTATTTAAAGCGTATCTTGGTGAAGTAGAATATAGATTTTTTTCTACTTTAATATAACCGTACTTATCGGCTTTCACTGTTTCGTATCTGATGCATTGGTATTCCTTACTTGGTAAAACCAAAAAGGCTTTCCGATCCTCTTCAAACAGCTGGGATATGAAAGATTCCTTTTCATAATGTTTTCTCTCACGATCTTTCTCAGCTTTTTCCCACAACGTCTTATTAAGTTCGTCTAAATTCAGTACGTGGAGACCAGGCAATAAATAATTGTTTCTCACATATTTCACCATTGCTTCCACATGACCCTTTTCATTCCCACTATTAGGATTACAAAATTCACTTTCGAACCCATAGTGTAGAACGAAGTTCTGAAATTCCTCTGTTAACTGCCGTTCGCCATTTGGCAATACCTTCTTTACGGCAGCTGAAAGATTATCGAATCTAATTGTTCTTGGAACACCACCCATATGGTGAAAAATACGCTTTAATCCTTCTAAAAAACACTCTTTGTTTTGAGCGGGGAATACCTGAAAATAAAATGAATTACTATATGGATAAGAAAGAACCAGATAGGGTAGAGTTATCTGTTCCCCTTGATATTTAAACGGAGCTTCTCCAAAATCCACTTGAGCTGACCCAGGTTTGCTCTCTAGTGATAACGCTGCTTGATTCGTTTCATTTAATAGTTCTTTTTTTCGATGGGATATGTAGTTTCTTACTGTTCGATCAGAACCCTTAAAATCAAACTCCTCTTTTAATTGCTCCCAAATTCTCTTTGCAGTTCTACGGAATTTTCTCTTTTGTTTAAAATCTTCTATTAACCATTCATCTACTATATGTTTAATAGGATCCATCACTGGAGATGGTCTGTCTTGTTTGATATTTTCTACAGGACTAAAATCATCCTGTTCTGCATACTTCTTAACAGTTCTACGATCTCTTCCTATTCTTTGTGCAATCTCCGAATAGTTACTGTCTTTTATGTTTACCTCATGTCTGATATAATTAATTTCGGCCACTGCCAACATCTCCTTAATACCTCCTGCGCTTGTTTGTCCCAACAGGAAGTGTATGTGTATTTTGGAATGTTGACAAGTGGTTTTTTAATTTGTGCAGGGCCTACGGCCCTATTGCACAAATTTAATGCCATACCCTACATTTTTATGATGCCATAAACACCCATATATATATATTGTATCGTATTTGTTCTAGACACTCTCAAACTTACAAAATAGCTGTTATTTGCGCTTCTGTTAAAAGAGGAAGATTCTTTATCTAAAATGTATAATAAGTGTTCTAAAGGGATTTTCTGCCCTCTAATATAATCCTTTTAGTTTACCAGTTTATAATATCAAGTATGATTTTTTTAATACCTTCTGCGTCCACTTTAAAGCATATAATTTCTTGATTCCCTAAAATAAATCTAATGTTTCCATTTTTTTTCATTGTATAATCCCATCCACGTTTTTTTAGTATTTTAATTAAATCTTCAAATCTATTCATAAAACTTTTCCTCCGTTTTTCTTATCAATATTAAATGAAGCATCATTAAATATTTTCATTAAGAAACCACTACTATTGATAATAGTAGTGGTTTCTCCCTTTTCCTTATTGGAAGTTATTGAATAACCTAACGATGTTCACATTCTTAACATTTATATTTAAAATATGAAACATACTATAGTTGACCTTGATAATTCTCTTTGCATGGTCCTCATTAGCAGCCAAAATATCTGTAGTTATATATCTTTCTTGCTCATTAAATTTAAGTAGAACCGACACGAGAAAATGTTTCTTAATTGTTTTTTGGCCATGATAAATTTCTGATGAATTATCAACGAATAATACATCTTCTGTTTTTATTATTTTTGGTATATTGCCTTTTTGAGATATTTTAATAAAAGCGGGTTCATCTTTTATAAGATGATATACAGAAATATTGCCCTTTTCTTCTATTTTTCCGTCAATCAATAATATATTTTCACGAATTTGATAGAAATGTTTACTAGTATAAAAATCAACCATTATGCTAATTCCTCCTCAAATGAAAAAAGATCGTAAGTGGTTGGAATAATATATTCAACCAATTCTTCGATCCTTTTTAACCCGCTTATTAATTTTAAGCTTGTATTCTTTTTACTTCTCAATTGGAACACTACAGTATTATTAGTAACAATTATATTTATACTGTTTTTTTGATAGAAACCCCTTGTGTCAATAGTAATTATAGAGGGACTATTATCTAAAAGTGATAGCCAATCATTAGAGTTTTTCCCTTCCTCCCTTAACATATACTCAATACAGGTAATTGTAGTATTTAAAGTTCCTAATGAAAGGTCAAACATATAAGAAAAGCTCATAGTATTTTTACCATTAAAATACACTCTATATCCCTTTTCTCTTTGATTAGAATGTCCTTTAAATGGTTCAATACGAAAAACTATATCTTCAAAATACCATTCCAATCCATCTTTTTTACTTGAAAATCCTATACCCTTTAATAAGCTTTCTAACTTTGTAGGTTCTAGAGAACAAAAGCATGTGATTTTATACATATGCAATCCTCCTACAGACATTAGAATCAAATAATTTAGTCGTCGTCAAAACCTTTCCCTCCTAGTATTTTGTTTCATTTCTATTAATTTTCTTTTTTGTCATTTACTTTTTTCATAAAAAAAAGCCTTCAGGACAGTTAATAGCACAGCTGCTATTAAAACTGAACCCAAAGGCTCTACATTTACTAAGTAAAAGAAAAATCCAAAATAGAAAAATAATCTGATTTAAGTTTAACTTTTTATCCTATTATTTTCAATAGTTTCAGAAGTTATCAAAAAAGTGAAATATACTATCTTATACTTGAAGGTACTTCACAGTCATAAATTCCATATCTATAATCTTTTACAAAGTTCTATTGGCTTTATTCATTGCTTCAACTAAATTATCTTTAAAAAACAATGGTGCTGTAGGATGGTTTCCATAATTTCCAGATACAAAAGTCATAACTAACTTTCCAGCAGCATCTATTTTAAATTTCGACTCTAAAATCATTTTATTCGAATTAGATCTAAACTTGAACACTAATTCACTGTCGTCAATAAATGCTTTCACACCTTTATAAGTATTTGTTGCTATCTCATTGAGCGTGCTCTCTTTAAGGCCACCAAACGATTTCTCTTCATTAAGTACTGTATCAGAAGCAACTTTAGATAGGTCAACTATCTTAGATGAAATAAAAGGAATTTTCCCCTTCTTTGCACCATAGCCAATAATTATCGTTGCAGCTGCTGTAACAAGAGACCAACCTATCTTTGAAAATTTCATATTGTTCTTTCTCCAATTCTGATTTAAGTAGTTTTCCTTATCTAATTAGGATATTGGTAATTATATCAAAAATCTGAATTCTTTGTTTCACCTATTACAAATGAGAAGAAGTTTAAAAATATTTAGATTCGCTAACATCCGCTCCAAATTTCAGGGGATTACATTGATTAACACTACTACTTGTCAGAAGAAATTGAGTGGTGGTTTATTATAAAAAACATTTCTCTACTAAGAAAATTATTGATATAATTACCATTAATTACAAATGAGAGTGTTTTAAAAATTATAATATTTTATAGGAGCATTGACATTTGCTATAGAAAGTACTCGGAATGGCTTCTATAATGTTGATCTCCATAATTAGTACTTTTTATAATTGAATATACCAGCAAGGAGGTCAATTCATTGAATACACTAGTTAATGAATTTAAAAAAAATAAAACTAAATTTGGTACATTGCAAAAATGTGAAATACACTTACATACTCCTGCTTCCCATGATTATAAACTCACCAAAGGAAAAACGTATAAAGAATTAGAAGTTGAAGATATCTTAGAGATATGCGAAAGGGAATTATTATTTAATAAGGAACAAATACAAACTTTTTCAGAACAAATAACAAAAGGAAATTTTGAGGGTAATGGATACTATAAGTTACTTGAAGAAAAGAACATACCCTATGAAAACTTTAAAGAGTATCTAACCTACATGTTAATTGCACATAAATTATATAGTGAAAACATTCAATTAGTTGTGATTACAGATCACAACACAATCGGAGGATATGATAAACTCAAATTTGCCTTAAATGAGTATTTTAAAACAAGAATAAAATCAAGTGCAACATACCGGAAATCAATTTTCTTACTGTTAGGGTTAGAAATATCCTGTTCTGATAAAAACCATGTAGTAGGAATATTTGATGAAAGTAGCATTTCTGAAGTACAGAAGTTAGTAAATAACCATATTTACTCTACTGTAGATGGAACAATAGATACTAGCCTAACTATTATTAAAAAAATTCAAAAGATTGGTGGAATAGGTTATATAGCCCACATTAACTCTTCTGATTTCTTAGGTACTGGTTTATATAAAAAGGAACTCTTTGCTACTAGTCATCTTTTAGGATTTACAAGTTTAAATAATATAGATAACCTGTTTGAAAAAAAAATTTTACAATACTCAAACAAAAGAAAAGAAGACTTCTGTATAATATATGAAGGTGATTCTCACTATCTAGAAGATATAGGTATAAGAAATACATGGATTAAGATAAACGAATTATCTTTCAACAGTTTTAGAAAAGCATTAACTGATTATAAGTTTTCTATTTACACTGAGAAACCACAAGTAACTGATAAATTCATTAAAAATATCCATGTAAAACCCTCTGATAAGGGTTTTTTAGGGAATATAAGTATTGGTGATAACGGTTTCTATGTAGATTTTTCAAAAGATTTGAATTGTATTATTGGTGGCAGAGGTACTGGAAAGTCTACATTACTAAATTTAATAGATACTATTTTTTCACGTACATCTGCTAATCAGCAACAGCTTAAGTTTCTCGCAGAACATAGAGTTATAGAAATTGAGTTTACCTATAATAACGATGACTATATGCTAAAATTTATTTCACAGCTAGACCCCCACAAGGAGTATTATACTTCTGAATTTTTCTTAGAAAAGGCATTTAAGGAAGAAAGAAATGATATGCATAAATTAATTTTAGCAGATCACTGGATAGATTTATATAAGATTAGCGGTGAGCAAATTGGACCAGTAACTGGATATCTCAAGAATGATATCTTAAATAATGTTTTTCGCCAAAGCTATTCTATAAATAATATTGTACATAGAATAGAAAAAGGTGAGATTGGTGACTTTGTAAAAGAGGTTATTTTCGACGGTATAAGGTTTGATGAAATAGATTCTTTTCTTATGGAGCTTCGAAATACTAATAGGAATACAGAAAATATTTAAAAGAACAAATACCTTCTTTAAAGATTTCTATGAATGAACGAAAAAAGATAGTATCAGAAAAAATAAGCAGCTTTAATGAAAATAATAAAAAAATTTTGCAAATATACTATGGTCACGGTAATAAACCACAACATGATTTCTTAGAAGAGCTACTATTTAATATAAATAGAGAACGTCATATAAAAGGTTTGTTATTAACCTGGGGAGATGTTGAAAGATATCTATACCAAATCATAGAAAAAATTGATTTTTTAGATTTTCTTGAATTACTACTTTGGCAAAGATTCAGTAAGTTAGAAGCGATAGTTAGCTTATCTAGTGTTATGAAAAGTAATGCTAACAAGTCTTTATACGATGTAAATGAAGGTTACGAAGCAATTACAGGTCAAAATTTAAACTCAATTTATAGAGAAATAATTAAAGGATTATTTATAAATCAAAATAATATTGATGCATGTCTAAGAAAGTATTTTGCTGCTAAAGATGATTTTGATATTTATTTTAATATTAATTCTAAAGAATCCACTAAATCACAAGGAGTTTTATTACTTCCAATTGAAACTTTATCTCTTGGACAAAAAGTCGCTGCAATTCTCACATTTATTTTTAATTTTGGCCTACATACCAACGATAATACACCACTTCTTATCGATCAGCCGGAAGATAATTTGGATAGCCAATATATATATAAAAATTTAGTTGAAAGTTTAAAAAAAATAAAAAACAAAAGGCAAGTAATTATAGTTACTCATAACCCCAGCATAGTAACTAATGCAGGTGCAGAGCAAGTTATTGTCCTAGCTTCAAATAATGGAAAAGGGTGGGTTGAAGCTCAAGGATATCATGGCAATGCCAAGATAACTAAACATATATTGCAATATCTTGAAGGTGGTGAAGAATCTTTTCTCCACAAGATGGAGACATATAAAACAATATTAGGTTTAGGTAACTAATTTAAATCTTACGATAGAATTTATATTAAAGAGATGAGCGGAAGTTTCATTTATTAATTTGACTTCAAAGAAAAAAGCGTATTCATCTTTAATAGATTAATTAGCATTCGTTTGGAAAATAAACAAAATGACTTCACCTTTTTTCGTAGACCTAGGTATAATTCAGCAAAAATATATAGTGAAATAGTTAAAGCTTCGCAACTTTCTTTATTTATGTATGGCGACATATTTTTACTAATTGGTTAATTCATCAACAAATTTGCTGAATTAAGCTAGGTGAATTGTTTTTTGGAGAATTAACATCACTTGAAACTTCAAAAGCTTCCATTTGTTCAAAGTCAAAGGGAACAAGTAATTTACTTAACGAGTTAGTATCTGTATTTGTTGGATTTAGCCAGAATTGTTCATCTTCAGGTTTTAATATTACTGGCATTCTATCATGTATTTCAGTCATTAACTTATTTGGTTGAGTGGTAATTACAGAACAAGAATATATCATTTCTCCTTCTGGGGATTTCCAAGATTCCCATAAACCAGCCATACCAAATGGTTGATCATTTTTCAGTTTAATACGCATAGGAATTTTACGTTCATCTGTACGTTTCCATTCATAGAACGAATCAGCAAGGATTAAACAGCGTTTCTTTTTATAGGCATTTCGAAAACTTGGTTTTTCGGCAATTGTTTCTGAACGAGCGTTAATCATTTTATAACCGATTTTCATATCTTTAGACCAGGGAGGAATCAATCCCCAACGTAAATATCCAAGACGATTCTTTTCCCCATCATTAATCACAGAAAGTACGGATTGAGAGGGAGCTACATTATAATTTGGATTATAAAGGGATTCTTCAATTGCTGAGTCGATATTAAAGCGGTCAATAATTGTTCCAAAGTCAGTAAATAAAGTAAAGCGACCACACATGCTATCACCTGCTTTTTAGGTTAAGTGTAGCAAAGTAGAATACGGAAAACAAACGAGTAGTAACTTATCGTCAAGTACGATAACTACTACTACTTATTATTATATTATTAATAATACGAAATCAGCCTTAAAAAAAATAACGCGCTACCTTCAGGCTGCGCGTTTATAAATATAACTACTATCCCTACTATTTTTCTCTTTATATTTTTTTCTTGTTCCCTTTTAATAACTAAACGCAATTAAAAATTTCTACCCGACTTTTTTGAAATAACTTTAAATTTTTCTTTCAGTCTTCTATTTGATAACCTATGAGATATTTTTTGATAACGGCAGTTCTTTTATATTTGACCATAAAACTTCAATTGTTTTTTTTCCATTAGCAGCATTAAAGGTGATTTTATTTATATAAGTAAGTTTAACTAGATGCTTCTCAGTATAAAAGGTAGATGTTTTGTAAACAAGAGAGTGTTTATTATTTTTAGATTTTTTTATTAGCAAAATTATCATCCTTTATTTTTTTCTTAATTTTATTAAGAAAAGTGAGGTTGAAATGATAATTTTGACAATGAATTTTTCATTTTCTTTTTCTCCAATTGTATAGAGATAATAAATACGTTTTTTTGACATAAAAAACAAGAACCATCCTACGATATATTGTAGGATGGATTATTTAAAGTTGTTAATTTTGTATCACTATAATTATTCTTATCTTCGAATTTGATAATAAAGTTGTTTGATTTTTAATTAACTAACGCCCCCTATAGTTTAAGTGCATTTGTTCACAAACTTAAAAAGTATGGCAAACCTTCTTTTTATTTTTTCGATTGAGCACAAGAAAAAATAGAAATAACAATCGTGTCAACAAAACCATCCTTACTTCCTACATATTGACAATTGTTCTGTTTTTTGTTTTTTAATCCAGCAAGGTAACTAAAAACAAAATTATAGATACAACACCTACCGAGATACTAATAAGGAAAAAGCGTTCCTGTTATTTCAGAAACGCCACCGATTGCGGAATATTGGTAATTGTAAAAAAAGTAACTATTTTATTCCATTTGAAATACGTTCAGTTAATAATATCGCCCTTGTTTTTGTCTAAATTTTTGCGCCATTTACTTCGCTCCGTAGTTGTCAGTTTCGCCCACTCAGTTTCTTCACCAATAATTCTTAAAGGATCTTGAGAACGATAAGATCGTGTTAAGTTACCCGGGAACTTTTTGTCAGTAACATTTGGGTCGTTTTCAAATTCACCTGTTGGTTCTATTTTAAAAACGCGTTCTCTTCCTTCTCCTTTTGCTAATGCTGCTGCAAGTCCTGCACCATTAGCATTAGCAGTGAAATAAATGTGGTTCATTTTAAGCCCAGGTTTGTAATTTGAATTTCCACCCGCTGTCAGCAAATCACCAACCTGTAAATCTGCCTTTGTCCCATGATAAAAAGGTCCTTCATCAGTAGGTACACCGTTATATGAGTTTGACAATTCATAATTTCTTTTTGCATTATCAGAATCACATAACTCCTCATAGCATTTGGCAATGTTTAAATATAACGTTGAGTATGCACTCTTAACATTATCATCATTTATATTTAGTGCACACTGTAAAGAGGTTTCCATCCATTTCAATTTGTCTGTAATACTCTTTTGTATACGAGCCAAATGATAAGCTGCAATAAACCTTTCATAGTCGTCTTTTGCTTCCTGCCATGCTTGATGAAACATTGTCGTTGCACCTTCAACATTTCCGCCATCTTCCATGTTCATCCCACTCATACAGAGTTTAATAACGGCGTTGTTTGGGTCAAATTTTATATTCATCTAATCTTACCTCCAAATTAATGAAATCACATTTTTGAACTACATTTCTTCAAAACCCTTTATCTAAAAGACCATGCCTTCCCTGTGAAATTTTTAAAAAATAAATTTATTCCGCTAAATGTCTTAAGCATTTCTATAATAAGACATACAATAGCCTTGTTACTTTATATATTATTTTATTATTTAAAAAAGTTTGTTTAGGAATTCTATATATTCCTCTTCTTTCATTGTAATATCTATTCTGTCAACCCTATCTGAATTAGCAAATAATATCGGTGTTTGGCTGAATTTGGTCCTTGTTGGTCCAATAGCACTCAAAATGAAATTAAGTACCTTAAAGCAATTTGTATCTAATCCACTTTCCGCCTCATTCTTTATACTAATAGTTACAAATCCCTCAACTCTTGAAAATCTCTTTCTTTGTGGTGATATACCTTGCCTTCTACAGTATCCTTTTAATGCCTCTTTAAAATAATCCATCTTATTATCCATTTTTCTGTAATCACCTCATTCTGATTTAATATACTAAACCTAACTTTAGTTCGATGAGTGTTTTACCGATTCCTTCTTGCGCTATCCTGCCCCTATAGCGACAAAAGAAGCATCTTATTTATTATAGGAATGTAGCACGATCTTTCTAAAGAATTTTTCATTAGGTTTTATTGATAAATGTTAAAAACACCACTAGAGCAAAAATAATAAACTTAGGGAAACACTATTTAGGACTTGCTACTCAAGATTTATTCTAAGAATGGTTTAATTAATTCCTGAATTTCGTCGTCATCCAATCTCTCGGACATTTCTTCGAAGAACTCTCCAACCGGTAATAATTCCACTGAAAAATCCTTATATAGCTCTTTAGAAACATGCTTTAAAACTTTATAGTACTCTGCAGCTAGTTGATATAAATCATTCTCTTTGGTATCCCTTTCTGGTAGTAACCTATTAAATATATATAACCTTTCAATAGTCATCTCATAGTTATTTAGCAGGGCAGTTATTGGGTCTGGAATTGAAAGTGTTTTTATTTCAGTCATGTATATCCTCCTTCGCATATATCTACATAATTTCTAAAAAGCGAAATTTTCATTATAAATCTGATTTACTAGCCATATGGATTACATCATCTTCTGTTAAATTTAGTAAGTTCATTCAAATATTCACCAAAAAATATGTAAATCCTTCTTTAACTCTCCTGCCCCGTTAGTTCTAGAAGAACTGGCAAGATTACGATGAATACTATTCGTTTTTAAATAACTTTATTGTTTATTAAACAACTATATAGTTGTTTAAAGGGACATTATTATTCGTGAACACCAATATAAATAAAAAAACCAGTATTAACAATAGTTTGTTAATACTGGTATTATGACAAGCCATACTATAATTGACCACATTAATTAAAATTTGCGATGATATCTAGATGAGTTAAATGCGTTATCAATTATATTTATTTTAACGGTATCCTTTTTAATTACTCCATTCTTATACTTTACTTCAAATTCAAATTTAGCTTCTCCTACTTTCAACATAGTTGGATAGTACTGATGTTTTTCTTCATAAAGCGAACCATTATACAATATATTAGTTACTTTATTTAAATCAACAGGAGAGGTAGTATTTTTGTTATCCATTTGAACCGCGGATAAAGTACTCTTTACATAAATAGTTTCATAAGGTGAAGTATCTGCTTCAAGTAAAAACTTTTCACCACTAAAAAATTTATCTAGTGTATTTCCAAGTTTCTCATGCTTTTTCTTCCAATCGGCTGTATGATTTACATGTCCTTTTATGATTAGTGGTTTAGCATAAAAGGATATATCTACAGTCGTTTTATCATGGCCATCATCCACTTCGGTAGTAAAATCATAATTCCCTACGTCTGGAACAAAAACATAACAAACCTCTTCACCAGAGTTAATATTTGATTTTGTTAAAACGGTTTGTTTATTCCCATAATCCTTTTCTAAAAATAATTTAACTGTCATTGGTTGTTTATCTAAATCAATTACTTTTATACAAACATTTACGGTATCACCTTCATATACATCCTTTGGTGTATATGTAAGAGTAACTTGTGGTGGTCTATTGGTAATCTTTAGAGTTTTCTCTTTTGTACCTGTAGCTCCATCATCATCTGTAACAGTTAATTTTATTTTATAATCTCCCACCTTAGTGAAAATATTTTTAGGATTTTTTTCAGTCGAGAATTTGGTCCAAGTCGTTTTATTTGGTTCCTGATATTCCCATATATTTGTTAATGGATCACCGTCTGTATCAAATGACTTGTTAGTGAAAGAGACAGTGGTATCATTATAAATGGTTGTTGGGTTCCAAGTAAAATCCGCAACAGGAGCTCGATTTTTAACAGTAACATTTTTAGTCACGTTGTGACTAGCTTCTCCGTCTGAAACCGTTAATCGGACTTTCCAAACCCCTTTCTTATTTAAAGTGTAAGAAGGGTCCTTAGAAGTAGAAATAGTACTCCAGGTAGATTCATTTGGCTTCTGAGCTTCCCACTTATACGTTAAAGAATCTTTATCAGCATCGGTAGACTTATTAGTAAAAGAAACGGACGTATCATTATAGATGGTACTAGGATTCCAAGTGAAATCTGCTACAGGTATCCTGTTTTGAACAGTAATGTTTTTAATCACATTATGACTAGCTTCTCCGTCTGAAACTGTTAATCGGACTTTCCAAACCCCTTTCTTATTTAAAGTGTAAGAAGGGTCCTTAGAAGTAGAAATAGTACTCCAGGTAGATTCATTTGGCTTCTGAGCTTCCCATTTAAACGTTAGAGAATCTTTATCAGCATCCGTAGATTTATTAGTAAAAGAAACGGACGTATCATTATAGATAGTACTAGGACTCCAAGTGAAATCTGCTACAGGTATCCTGTTTTGAACGGTAATGTTTTTAGTCACATTATGACTAGCTTCTCCGTCTGAAACCGTTAATCGGACTTTCCAAACCCCTTTCTTATTTAAAGTGTAAGAAGGGTCCTTAGAAGAAGAGATGGTACTCCAAGTAGACTCATTTGGCTTCTGAGCTTCCCATTTAAACGTTAGAGAATCTTTATCAGCATCCGTAGATTTATTAGTAAAAGAAACGGACGTATCATTATAGATGGTACTAGGATTCCATATAAAGTCAGCAACCGGAGTTCTATTCTGCACAGTAACATTTTTAGTTACGTTGTGACTAGCTTCCCCATCTGAGACAGTTAAACGAACTTTCCAAACGCCCTTTTTATTTAGAGTATAAGAAGGTTCTTTTGAAGTGGAAATGCTACTCCAAGTAGTCTCATTAGGTTTCTGAGTTTCCCACTTATACCTTAGAGAGTCACCGTCAGCATCTGAAGATTTATTACTGAAGGAAACAGAAGTATCATTGTAAATGGTACTAGGACTCCAGGTGAAATCAGCATTCGGCGCTCTGTTTTTTACAATAATATTTTTAGTCACATTATTGCTTGCTTCCCCATCGGAAACAGTTAGACGAACTTTCCAAATCCCCTTTTTATTTAGGGTATAAGAGGGATTTTTAGAAGTCGAAATCGTACTCCAATTAGTGTCATCAGGCTTTTGAGTTTCCCACTTATACGTTAGAGAGTCACCGTCAGCATCTGAAGATTTATTACTGAAGGAAACAGAAGTATCATTGTAAATGGTACTAGGACTCCAAGAAAAATCGGCAGCTGGTGCTCTATTCTGTACAGTAATATTTTTAGTTACATTATGGCTGGCCTCTCCATCTGAGACAGTTAAACGAACTTTCCAAACGCCCTTTTTATTCAAAGTATAAGGAGGGTCTTTAGAAGTAGAAAATGTACTCCAGGTAGTCTCATTAGGCTTTTGAGTTTCCCACTTATACGTTAATGAGTCACCGTCGACATCTGAAGATTTATTACTGAAAGAAACAGAAGTATCATTGTAAATGGTACTAGGATTCCAAGTGAAATCAGCTATTGGAGGTCTATTAATAACATATAAGGCATGACCGACAACACTTTCATCTTCTCCATCAGAAACAGTGAGTTTAAAGGTGTAGTCTCCCTTTCCTATAGTGAAACTTGACGGCGTTTTTGCAGTAGACACAGTCACATAATTACTATCTGCGCTGCCATATGGTTTTCTTACCCAGCGATATGTTAAAGAATCTCCGTCAGGATCTGAAGAACTATTAACCATCTTGATTGGTGTATCATTATAAATAGTATTGGAAGGATCCCATTCCCATTTTGCAACAGGAGGCCTGTTATTTACATATAAAGCATGTCCAGCTTCTGCCTCTTCTTTTCCATCAGAAACTACTAATTTAAAGGTATACTTTCCTTTTGCAATCTTAAAGCTAGATGGCGTTTTAGCAGTTGATATTTGAACATAATTACTATCAGCTGATCCATATGGTTTCCTGTACCATTTGTAAGTTAAAGGGTCGCCATCGGGATCAGACGAATTGTTTATCATTTTGACAGTTGTATCATTATAGACGTTATTGGAAGGATCCCATTCCCATTTTGCAATAGGAGGTCTATTTGGTTGAAATGATAATTTAGCTTGATCTCCTTTAAAAGTAAAATATGCGGTATTTGCCCATTTGGTTTTATTACTATCATGTGGACTTCTAACTCCATACCAAACAGCTGTTTGTGATTCTTCAAAATCGACTTTTGTATAAGTTTTCCCTTGAGTGAAGTATCTGTTATTACCTAATTCATCAATGACAGAGGGTGCACTTTCTCTGGGCGTTTTCCTTCGTAATACACCTTCTGCATTCATTTCTAAGGTATTAGTATTGGTACCACTTGAAAGCGATAACTTTCCTCCCTCATATGCTTTATTACTAAATTCGAAAGGAAGAATAAGTGGCGTATACACAATTTGATTTTGCACTTTTTTAACGATAAATAAATCCCAATTAGCTTTTTCTTTTTTATTGAAAAGCTCTTCTAAGGGTAAATAAGCATTAAAACTTACATCTTGATATTTCATATTGCAATCATCGTTCCATCTATTTGTTGCACTAGATGGACATTGGTTCCATATGCCAGCCCCTTGATTATTATATTCTAGATCCTCAGTTGCATCTAAACTTCCTTGAACTGTTTTATAAATTTTTACTGTGCCGATACCACTATCACCAGATGATTTTCTAGCAACTATATACGTATCTTGGTTAGAAGAGGTATGTTCACGATGTCCAAATAATACTGACCAACCCGAAAATCTAATATATTTTTGACTACCTTTCCCAAAATTTTTTGTTGTAACTTGATAACCATTTGTAACAAACTTGTCTGAATATACATCGTAAACTATTTTTCTTCCACTAGTCATAGTGAAATCTTTTGATCCCATTAGGTTATTCCAATTATTCTTAACCGTTGATGAAACATTATATATATCTTCATCACCAGTACTTGCGTGAGCATGATGCTCTTGAATAAAAAGTAAAAATAAAAAAAATAAAATAGGAATCAGAAAAAAAATCTTTGCATTTCTCATTTAAATCCCGCTTTCTATTCTTTGTAAAAAAATTAACATTTCACCTCCTAATAATAAAAAACGACCCAAAACTAAAGCAGTTTATTAAACTACTTCGTCTTGGGTCGTTCCCATTTAATATAAAAGTTTATATTAAATATTTTAAAGCAAATTAAATGGGGAATCAATAAATAACAATTTTAAATTTTTAATTTTTTCTTTCTAATAATGAAGATTACTGCAGCTCCGATAATTAGTACTCCTACTACCGAAATAATTATTGGGAGTTTACTAGATTTAGACTCATCTTCATCTAGAATTGAAGAACGAGTTGCTTCTTCTTTAATATTATCATTGTTTTCATTTGTAATATTGGTATCCATGTTATCTTCCTTGTTTTCAGTAGAAGGGTCGTTTTTATCAGAACTTTCTTTTTTCTGCTCAGTTTCCATTGTGCTTTCTTTTGTTTTATTATCATTTTTATCAGTAGATGTATTACTTCCTTCCTTTATCTTTGTTACAGAGGCAACAACTTTATTTTCCTCGTTATTGCTTCTATCGGAAGAACTACTTTGACTTGATTTTGATGAACTATTGGAAGAAGAACTGCTGTTTGTTTTTTTACTTTCTGAATTATTGCTTGTTCCACTTGATTTTGATAGATTAGTTGAGTTGCTTTTACTAGAACTCGATTTTGAAGTATTAGTTGAGTTATTTTTACTAGTATTGGTATTGCTTGAATTTTTACTACCTGTAGAAGTAGAAGGTTTTGTTGCTTTATTATCAGAATTCGGTTGTGTAACCGGTTTGGACTCTGGTTTAGGCTTTGGTGCAGGTTTAGGGTCTGGTTTAGGCTCAGGCTTTGGTGTAGGTTTAGGTTCGGGCTTTGGCTCAGGCTTCGGTGTAGGTTTAGGAGTTGGCTTAGTAGCAACCCTGTTAATATAAACCGTTAATTCTGCATGAGTGTGTTTATCTGAAAAAACGGGTACTATAAACTTTTGACCACTTTTTGTTACAGATTGATGAACCCCACCAAAAATATTAAAAGTATCTGCAGCCTTTGCATAATATCCATACACTATATCTCTGCATAATCCACTTGCATTTGCTGGGTTAGCTTGTGTAGCCTTATCTGAATTAATTGTCATGCTACAGGATGCTAAAGGTAACTCATCTGCAAGCAAATGCACTGGTTTTAATACTCCTAAAATTAGTATTAATGTTAATAACGTTATTACTCTTTTCATATAAATTTCCCCTCTCAATTTTTTTACTTTATTTTTTGTCCTTTATAAACGAAAAAAAGCGATCCAATGGGACGTTTTAATGGATCAGAGTATAATCACCCTAATCAACTTCTAAAACATAGTCCCAAAGAACCGCATCTTTTTTCATTAATCGAATAGCCATTGATGGCACAAAAAATAAAAAATAGTATTGATATGCCTTAATTATACCCGGTTCTTAAGATAATTTCATTATAAAAGTAAAAAAAATTGGTTGTTTTAACCATGTTCACTGTTTATATCGGATAATTTTGGAATATTAAAAGAAAAAACCATACAATTAGCATGGTTCTTTTATCCTGTTATTTATTTTTATACTCATAAACCGCTGCTTGTCGTATCATTGCAAGATCTCCTTTGAACCAGCGGGGGCTTTCAGTAGTTACAATGGCAATTACACAAGGACCTTCTACGTTTTCGAATACCTGGTAGTTATCGTTATAATATACAAACGGATAGGTCCTGGATATACTATCATCAATAAATTCTAGATGAACTAAGTACAATTCTTTCTGAAAAAAAGAGTTTGCGGTAGGTGTATAAACATAGCCCTGAGAACTTTTAAGTTTTAAATTATTATTTAAACTATTTTTAAGATTTTCTAATGATTTTTCTTTATCAAAGATTATCTTTCCTTCAGATAATGCAGCTGGATTAATCGCAAGACCAGCATCATGAACTGCTAATTCTAAAGAGTTCTTTAATTGTCTAGAAGCGGTTTTGTCTGTATCTAAATTAAGCTGTAATTGCATAATTAATGCAAAAAGTAGTGCAAATAATAAAGTTCTTAATGTTGTACTCATTATATACTCCTAATATTCGCTTAAGATTTTGGTGCTTTTTGAAATAGTTCTAGGACCTTGGTTGAATATATTAAGAATAAATATAAAAGTTCGTGGCACTTCAATAGTAGCTTCTATATATTCGTTTCGAGGGGTTAATTTAGATGTTCCTGTGATGATAATTTTAGATTCGTCAAAGTTATAACCCTCTACTAGAGTTTTTTTCATTTCCTTAATAATTTCTGGTGTTAATCTGCCTTCAATAGATGCTTTTTTTGCTCCTTCAGTTAAAGTAACTTCAATTGCTTCACGATGCATACTATCAATTGATGCTAATATTGGTGTGAATATAAGGTTTACTGTGATAAACAATACCATCCATTCGGCTAACGTTCTTGCCATTTAGAACACCCCTTTGAAAAAATCAAAGGAGCGGTAAACTCCTTTGACTGTAAATGTTGATCTTTTAATTATTACTAGATACACCAGCACCAGTAGGAAGGTTGCTTTGTGCTCCGTTAATTTTTGCGGAATAAGTAGTAGTATTTGAACCTACTAGATTGTATCCGATGAAGAATAAGAATGCGCTAATTGTTACTACTGTAAGTCCGATTTTCAAGAATTGAGCTAAAGTTGTGTTCATTTTTAAAATTCCCCTTTTACAATTTGATTTTTATTTGATGTTCATTTTGTAGCATATCTTGATACTGATTGTTTTTTGCTTTATAAGCATTAAATGAGGTTCCTAAAATTAAATAAGTCATAATGGATACAATTGCTGCCATCATCATAAATGTTAATAGTGATTTATTCATAATAATATCCCCTCGTTATCCACCGCTTTTTGCAGTATATAGAGCCATAGAATCAGAGAAACCAGATAATTCCTGATACAAAGCTACAAAAATAAATGTACTTATCACAATGGCTGTAATGGCGACTTTCATGAAAGTACTTAGCGACGTATTTATTGTTGGTCACCTCCTTAAAAGAATAATAGATTCCACCTTTACATTTGTGATTTATCTAATATAGCTATTACCATCATTACTACTACAAGTACAAAGTTTAATATATGAATAAAATGTGTAGCTTTGATAGGAATTTTTAATAGATCTGTTGTTATTTTTCTTTTTCTTCTGTAATTTTCAACTTGTTTTTTTGCAAATGTTCCATGCATTCCATTTAACTGTTCAAGTGCGGTCTCTCTTTTCATACTGTCTAGATTTTGTAAAACTCCGATTAGCGCCTCGCTGGGTTTAGAATCTAAGTGTTTAGAAAATTGTTCTAATGCTTTACTTGGTCCATCACTAGTCCATGAACTTAGTAATTCCGTTAACGGTTTTTGTAGCAAATAGAAAAATGGCTTTATATTTTGCAAAATACTATAAGTATTAAGACGATGGACAGTCATCATTTCTATTTCGTTAATGATTAAATCATAGAGCATAAAAATCTCTGAATGTAATTTCGATGTTTGATAGTCAATGGTTCTTTTCATGATATAAACAAATAACGAAATAGGATTACTAGGAAGAGCGAAAACAAATAGAAGTAATATAACATCAGCCTTTGGTGCAAGATAATCCATATTCCCTAATAAAACCGGAAAAACTATGTAATAAAGAACTAAAAATGCTGTTACTGAATATAGAATTAAATAGTATTTAATACCATTTAGTCCTAATGGATACTTTGCTTGTTTAAACCATTCCTCGGCTTTAGAATTTTTAGCAAGTCCTAAAATAGAGTTCTTATTTTTTTGTAAATTGCTTTTGAACCGTAAACGGTGTTGCATTCGTTCAGATGTTGAGTTCATTCCCAAATACACTAAATATCCTGAAGTAAAAGACAGAACAATCACAACTAAGTATTTAAATACATCTATGTATTTAAATAATAGAACTTCTGATTCCATAAAAATTTTACTCCTTTCCTTGTTATAGGTCGTTTTTAGGATGTTTTAAATAAATTGAAATTATAAGTGAAAAAACAGTCCCTACTACGGAAAGGCAAAAGGTAAATAATGTCCATTTTTCTCCAAATTGAAGCTTAAACCAATCCTGTGCTCCACTTGTAAAATAACCTAATAATAGTGAGCCAATAAACAATGGAACCGTTAGGAATCCATCATAAATAGATTCAACAGTTAGAGATTGTTCTTCTTCTAACATTTCTTCTGTATCCTCTATTTGTTTTGTTAGAACTAAGAGGGAATGTAATACGTTTTCTTTATACTTATAGCCTTTTAAAATAATACTTCCTAATCTTTTTGACCAATTGGTTCCAGTTGTATAAGTGAAAACTTGAATGCTATCTCTCAATTCTTGTTCATTTCGAGATAACTGAAGATCAGTAATTAAGCGAACTGTTACTTTTCTTAAACTTTTATTCTGTATTTCGTTTTGCATGGCACTTAAAGCGTAATAAATATCATATTTATTAACACTATAGGCTTGGGTTAGTTTCTGAACCATACTTAGAAATTCTGTACTCATGACATATCTCAATTTGTTTAATTTTATCCTTAACATTAAATATGGTACGGTCATCAGAAGTAACCCGAATAGTAGGGCGATAACAAAATCTTTTATTAAATAATAGATAAAAGCGAAACTAGTCAAACCAAGTAATGAGGTGAATAGGAGAAATACTCCAGTATCATTGTCACTACGATGATTACTTGTAGTTCTTATTAATAAGCTTATGTGTTTAAAAAAAGGGTGCTTATAAGTATGCGATTCAGGTGAAGCATTACCACTTTTGATTCTTCTTATTCGATACTTATAATTAACTTCTTGATACTTTATTTTGACTGAATCCATCATAATCTGATAGGAAATATAAAGCCCAGAAACGATTACGATGGAATAGAGAACGTAATTGATACCAGATTGCCAAAGCCATTGAAAATTATTCATTTAAAGCACCATCTAATAAATCATTAAGAATATTATCCTTTTGTCTCTCGTATTCGCTCATTGGAAAAAGTTTTTCTTTCTTCTTTAGATGATTTAATAGAATTTTAGTATCCTCTACACTTTCTTCAGCCATTAGATATAAAAGTTCCTTACTTATGTTAGAAGAATAATAGTATTGTCTGCTTATTGGGTGGTAGCGAACGAGATCTTGTTCTTTTGGTTTTTTTTCGATTTCATCCCATATAATTTCTGTTACACCGATAACCCTTTTCTTTCTTCTATCTCTTTCCGCGCTCAGGGAAATGACCAAGTCAATATTTCTCGCTACCCTCTCTTGTTCGTTATCAAATTTCCGATTGGGAAATTCATCTAATAAATGTCGGGTAATCTGAGCAACGATATTTTTAACGGCTGTTAAATGGTAAGTAGAAAATGCACCGCGTTCTCCTCTTTCACAAGCTTGTAAGTACCCCTCAGTTTCTAGAGAACGAATTTCCCCAACAGTAATATAGTCATGTTCCATACGAAGAAGTCTTGGTACGGCATGATGTAGGTCTCCTTCTGTGGCCTGAACTTCATAAATTAAACGATCTTTTAAATCCTCGGTTAGATTTAATTCAAAATGTTTTTCTAATACTGCAATTGTGTATTCAGGTGGTCTTTCGCGTATCATAGACTTCATAAAAGTTGTTTTTGCAGATCGAACTCTTCCAGCAAAAATGGTGTTAGCCATGCTTCTTGATAAGGCTCGATAAAAAGGAACATCATCTTGTGGGATTGTTCCTAATCTTGCTTGTTCTTCTAAACTGTTATTTTTAATTACGAATCGTCTAAATACTATAATGTCTAGTTTAGTTCTAGGATTCATCATCATGGTGATTCGCGAACCATCTTCTCGTTCTATTTCCAGTTCTGGTTGCTGCTCATTAATCAGTGCTTCTTTTGTTCTTATTTGAAAAGCTTTTTTTATACGATTTACGACTGCTGTACTTTCAAATTCTTCTGGTTGTTTTTGAAAATAACCATTTTTATCGATCCATAATTCTGTCCCTCTGATAACAGCTGATTCACTATTAGGTTCCTTATCCCATTTATGTAGAATACTTACGCCCCATACTTCATGGAAAATAGCTTCTGGTAAAGAATCATAAAAAGAGGGATATTCATCGGACGTAATATTCTCTTTTTGTAAGACTTCGTTTATTTTTGTTATAAAGTAAGATATAGCTTGTTTGTCACCAATAACTGCTTGGTGCTGTCTGTTTAACCAAACATCATCACTATTTGAATCTTCGTTTATTAAAGAGGAAGATTGATCATTTTCTACAGATTCAGCTATTATGATACTTTGTAGCTCTTCTTTAACTTGGTTACAAATTAAACGAAATGTCTTTTTTCTTTCATAGGTAGTTACAAAATCTTTTTTTAACCCTTTTTCCTCAATAGTTTTAGATAACCATTGGGAAGGCTCAAACTCACTTTCTAATCCTAATGATTGTTCTGTATCATTTTTAGCTGCATTTGAAGTCATTTTTTCGCCTCCATTTTACCGGTTAAATATAGATAAAAATCCTTTTTTATCTTTGTGCGTCTTCATATCTTCTTTTTCTGTTAATTTAGCTTCAGCAATTATGACATTGGCTAAAACATCTATTGGCTTGTTATAGCTACTATCTGAAAAATCGTATAGTAATTTTTTCTCAAAAGTAGCAATGGATCCTAGCTCCTTCATATCTGGTATTGTGACAACTCGATTCATATTTAGTTCTTCCTCAAGTTTTTTTTCGCTTATTAATGCATTCGCAGGTTGGAATTTATTGATAACAAGCATAAAATCATCATTTTTCCCACCAGAAGGTTCAATTATTTGTTGGTATAGATAAGGATAATATCCTCTATAGCCTTTCTCTTCTTGATTAGTAACAAGAAATTTCATATTACTACTTAAGTAAGCTTGTGCTGCAAGTGCAGAATCAAAGTGAGTGCCCGAATCGATTAAAATTACATCAAATAACTGTTGAGCTGTTTGAATCAAATGTTCAATTTCATAAGGTTTATAAAATCTTTGCATTTTAATATCGCGGTTGCCGGCCAAATGATAAAAGGAATCATGATAATAAATAGCTTCGGATAACCTGTTTATCGTTAAATTTTTGACATTGAGATCTACTTTCAAATCATTTAAATATTGACCCTGATACAAGTAAAAATAATCGGCTGGATCCCAACTATTTAAACTCAAAACTAAAACCTTTTCTTTTACTTTGAGTGATAATGCTCTTCCTAAATTTAAAGTAGTAGAGGAAACACCAGCACCATTATGTGTGCCAAATATGCCAATGATTCTCTTTGATAAATAATCATCTTTATTCGTTAGGTTATTGATACAGTATTCAACTACTTGAAGTTCTGTAGAATATTCATGAATAAGGGTTACTTTATATGCTGCACATAGTCTTGTAATTGTCTTAGTAAATTGTTCGCTCTTGATTTGACTAGGCTTAAAATACATGGGAATAGAGGGATATTTCTCTCTAACTACTCCTATGTTATTGATGTCAAATGAATCTCCATCTAATAAAACAGCATCCATTTTTTCCTTATTTGAATAATCAATATTGCCCATATGAGCATGGAGGTTGTCCATTTTGTCAATTAGTTCTTTGTAGATAGAGTTTTGACTAAAAATTAATATTTCCATTACATGTCCTTCTCCCTATTGATAAGTTATATATAATTTTGCTCCTTTACCGAGCACTTCGTTCATTAACTTTTTAAAGTCCTCTTCATTTAAAATAATCTCCAAATCACTTATGCTTGAAGTAGCATTAAGTCGTTTATCCTCTTTGTTGTTTTCTGATGATGAGATTACCTCTTTATTACTCGAATCTTTTACATAAACAACCTTTATTGATTTTAAGAACGGTTCACTTTCCATTGAATTAGATATTTTTTCGATCTGTTCTTTTGTATCCTCAGAGCTAGTAGTAGATGGACCATTTTTATTTAAATTTGTAGTTCCATCGTTATAAATCAAATAAATATTAACGGTATCTTTTCTTCTTAAAGAACCAGGCATTGCATAAATCATTTCTTTCGTTATAGGGCGAATAGCTTCGCCTTCCTCTTCATTTGGTAAAAGTTCGTCGTAATCTATCATTGTTTTACTAAGAAGTGAATTCCCTTGGATAATTTGATTAGCATCTAATCCAATAATTTCATCCACTTCTGCAGGTAGGATGACGTCATTCATTAAAGTTTGTTTAGGTCTACGTTCTATCAGTATCTTATCTTCTGTAATAGGTTCATTTTTTAATATTTCAGAAGAGGGCTTAATCACTACAACCTCTGTTGAATCAATTCGTACTCGTAAAAATTGATCATAGAATAAGGTTAAACCGATAGCTGATACACCTACCAATAGACCGCTGATTATTTTGATGGAAGGTCTTTTAAAGAAATTCATTCGTTTTGATTACCTCCTGGATTCGTTTTTTCTATCTTAATTTTTCTATTGAAGAGTTTGTTTAATATCCCGCTTGCTTTAGTTTTCAAGAGTTTATTAGGAAGTAAAAGTTCTAATATAGGTACCAAAAGTTCATTTACTTTGCTTTTATAATCCTTATAGTCGTTAAGGAATATCCCTTGATACTGTGCTTCATATACATCTTCATCTTCAAAAGAGGGAATTATAGAGATTAATTTATCTTTAAATAAATCTTGAATTAAGGGATTTTTCTTTATTTTTTCATTGAAACGATTACCAATGATATGTGTTTTCTCAGATTCGATAAGGCTAGAGAATAGTGGATTTTCACCAAGCCCTTGAAGTTGGGTGACATCTGAGTCAAGAACAATGAATAGATGATCTGCTATCTCTAATAAATCAGTGACTACCTCATTGTCTAAGTTGCTACCAACATCAATAATCGTTACAAGTGATGAATTAGTGTAGAGTAACTTTATATAATCCTCAAAGCTAATTCCTACTGGTTCCTCACTTAAAGTGGGATTATGACATATAAGTTCAACACCATCACGAAACCACTCTGTTTGAATATCTGAAGTATTCTCTTGTTGTGCACTCCACTTATTTACGTAATTTGGAGCAAATTCATGGCCATAAAAACGGTCATATGTATAGGGATTTAGCAAGGGATCTTCCACATATAATGTGCTAACTTGGTAATTTGCTATGCTACGAGCTAATATATGTGAAATAAATGTTGTACCATTGCGTTGGTAAAAGCTACCTACAAGGATAGTTTTCTTCCTAACTGGAACACCTACTACTTTTTCACTGGGTGCATTATGTACGTGAATTGAGTATTCCCTTTTTATGACATTTTTTTGAACGATTCTTTGTACGATAGTTTTTTCTTTAGTGTTTTTTTCTTTGTGTGTTTTACCGTTCTCATTTTCGTTAACAGATTCCTCTTCCGAATCTTCTTCCAGTAGAGAGGGAATCACTTCACCATCGATACTAAGAGAGTTATTGATAAAACGTGCTACTTCTGCGAATGAGACTTTCCCTTTTAACTGGTTTATAAATTGTTCAATATCTATTCTTTGGGTATTGAATATATCAAGTACTCCCATACTAACTAGTCGAGAAAGAAGCGGATCATTGCTTGATCGTTCGCATAGGAAAACAATTCTTAATGCGTCGTCGAAATCAAGTCGGAGTTGTTTTATAATACTTAACAGCTCAATATCTTTATCTTTTTGATTTTCTTGCATGGATTCTAAATAAGTATCATGCACAATTAGTATTGAAGGAGTTTCTTCTTTAACAATTTCATAGAGATATTTTCGATGTAAAATTTCTTGTTTACTTAAAGTGAAATCTTCAGGATACTTTGAAAAGGTCTCAATTAAAATCTTGGTATAGGTTTTATCACCTACCGCTATAAGAACCTTCTTTGTCATACTAAAACTCCTTTAAAACAAAAAAACACCCGAACACAAGGCAATTACAAAGAATTGTCTTACATTCGGGTGCTTCCCGTTAGTCATTATATTAATTTGCGTATTTTCGGTATGAAAGTCTTCTAGAATCCTAGAAGACATTTACATTTAAAAGAGAAAGATTGACGACGATTCAATCTTTAAAATTATAGTATCATGTTACTACTCCACATTCAAGTTAATTATTAACAAAAAGTATTGAAAAATTTAATTATCGCTTAAATCAATTTCTGTTACATATGAAAAGTTATATTTAGCTTCTTTTAAGGAGTCTCTTACAAAGAATAAGAAAAAAGTATTAGAAGTTGATATTGAAAAAGCTAGAAAATGCTCCTTAACAATAAATAAGAGATTATTAGTTGTTTTAACATAATATATTTTGAAATATTCTAAATATACCTGTTAAATTACAAATATAAGATTAATTAATATAATAGATATGTATATAAAAATACCTGTAGTTAGCATTCTTTTTAAAATGTCCTAACTACAGGTATCTCTGTTTATTCTGTTTAATCAATTATTTTATCTTATAAAAGTTCCAAGTGTATTCTAATGTTCAGAATTATATTTATCTATCCCTTTTTGAATTTGTGCTTGATCTTTTGGATCATCGAAAAAACTCTTGTAAAATTTTATGTCAGAAGTTCCAACACCGATTTGTACTAACCCAGCTGCAGACTTTAAAGTTGTAGCACTAAAAATAGATCTTCCAACATACCCATAATGAAAATTACCAATTGCTTCACCTGTCATTAAAGATTTATTTAAATCTGAAACTGTATACTTTGTTGTTGTTCCTAATTGAACTTTATAATCCCATACTCCACCGGGTTTAACTCTTTGTGCGAAATATGAACCAGCAACTAGATGTCTAGTTCCAAATACAGCATTGTCATATACTTTTTTAAGTGATTTTGCATGACTTCTAGTTGAAGACATAATACTAATAATTTGCGCCATAGGTCTTATAACAATTTCCCTAGGTACATCTGTAACATAGTTAATTAAAAGATCTTTGTCTACGGTAATTGCTTTTTCAGTAATTAGTACATTTATTTTTTCAATAAAATTCTTTAAAGTATTAAGATCATTCTCCGATAATTTTTCAGCATCTACAAAACTATTATAATTAACATTGAGTGTTTTATCGGAATTTAATGAAACTAGATCTTTATGTTTAAGAAGTAGTGTATAAGCATCTTCATCAGAAGAAACGGCTGTAACATTTAAATCAATTGAATCATTATATATGTCTTCTATAGAATTATTAATTTCATTTAAAACACCATTTGAAGAGTCAGGTTCAGCAGCATAAATATTAGTAGGTGTAAGAATAAATAAACAAGCTATAACAATTATAAATTTAGTTAAAAAAATTCTATTACTCTTCATAACTTTATTACCTCACTATTAAATTATTTTTTAAGATTACTAACCATTGAACCAATCTGGACTAAAAAGTAACCAGACAATAAAAGTATAAGACATAATAAAAATTGAAATTAAGTACCCAATAGTCAAAAATATATCTACACTTTTAAATTTCTTTATAGTTATGGCATTTTTTAAATACATAAGAAATAAAACTAGACCAATTATTAAGCAGACAATATTTATAATTCCTAATAAATAATATCCAGGATATATTGGACTTATAATGTAAATAAAATAGATCAATAAATAAACAAAATCTACTAATAATAACTGAAATAATCTTTTTCTAATAGACATATTTCCCCCCCTTTCTATACTGTAAATTTATTGCTAACTATTCCATTATATAGAAATTTTGTTGTTTTTTCAATTTTTTTTGAAAATTATCAATATTTTAGGTTGGATAATTGATAATAGGTGGGGATAAATTTTGAGAAATTGAGGGGAAATTATTTAAGTCTTTAACTGGTAATAAAATGTAGTTCTTAGACTAACTTGTTCGTCATTATAGTCAATAGTCATTAATACACACAATAGCATAGGACGTTCATTATAGGTCCTTCAAAATATCGATTATAATAATTTTTCTATAAATAAACATGTATTACTAGGATTTCAATCTTGAAAGTTTATTTTGCCTTACTGTTGCAATCAGTGTAAGGCAAAACAAAGTAGTTAGTCCATTCTGATTTTTCTTTTTATTTATCAGCATTCAATCTTCTAATTATACCTGGTATTACGTTTCCTAAGTTACCTTTCTTATACTGTTGTATAAAATCACGATATAGTAATCTTAATATATCCTCTACTACAAATTCATTTTCTGGTTCAACATCTGTAATATCAGATAGCATTACCTCCAATCTAAGTGCTACTTTTCTTCTTAGTGAACATTTAATCTGTTTTGTTTTGGTTGTTTTATTTGGTTTAGCAAAAGTAAGAGGTTGATGCTTATCTTCCGAATAACTATATATTTTTACAAAATAATCATTTCTCTGTTTTAATTCATGATATAAGTCGTAAGGATTGTTCCTATCTTTAACTTGAAATAGAAAGTCATCGACTAAAATACTTATAAGATCTCGTTGGGTAAATTCATAATTTCCCATTGCCTCCGCGACATCTTCACAAAATAACTCCCCTCTCAAATATTCAGAAACAGGGATGAAAAAGGAATAAGGAAGTTTAACTGGGTTAGTTAATTTATTTAATGAAAAGTTTAATAATCTGTCAAAAAATCCATCTGGTCGATACGATAACTCATTAAGTTCCTCTTCATAAACAGGATATATTGGTTTATTTGATTTAGCCATATAAATGACCATCTCTTTCTTTTATTAACATGAATTTCAATAGGCGGTATGCTGCTTCTTTAAGGCTACAATCCCATTCAACTGTCTTATCAAAGAGTAGGTCATGATAGTAAACTTCTAATTTAGCAGGATAAGGCTTGCCTTTTGGGTCATAGGAGTCATCAAAAATTTGGGCATCTTTATATTCTGTTAGAGCTTTTTTTACTAAGAGTGAACAAAAAGGTGTTGGTTGTAGTCCTCTCCTATTTGCCAATCTTTTAATGAGTTTTCTTTCTTCATCTGAAAGAGGAATCTTAACATCCTTTTTTTTATCTATCCTCGTTTTGCGTCCCTCATCTTTTGTTATTGGTATTTTCCGAACATTCCTTATTAGTAATGGATCTTCTTTCTTTTTATGATTGTTGTTAAAAATAGGATTTAATGGCTTCCTTCCATCCATAGCCCTCTCTTCCCCCTCTTCTTTTTTTGTTTTGCCCTACTTTATCTCAGTGTCAGTATGCCAAATTGTTATATTGATAGAGTATGAGGAGGAGGAGAGGTTTAGAACGTATAGAAACTAGAATTTTGGACAAACTTTAAATAGACGAATAATTTTATATAAAAGGAGCTTTTTATATGGCAAAAAAAAACACTGTAATTAGTCCTGTATCTAAGGAAGTTTTAAAACAGTTTGGAGAGCTAGGGAAAAAATCAGCAGCAGTTAAGAAAGTAAAAATAAAAAAATAGCGGTTCTGGATAAGGGCCGCTATACATAATTAAAAGTTCATCTCTTTTAAGGTAATTTGTTCTTTTATGATACTTACAGCATTTTAATAATGATATATAATTACAGGGAAATTTAATTAATAATTCCCCTGCAAATGAACATTTATTCTTTGTAATTTTTGATGTTTCAGTGGTTGATAATAGGCACTCTCTAAATTTTCATTTATTAATTCTTCAACTAAGAAAAGAATATTAAATGGTAATGTATCTAATAACAGTTCTTTATGAATTGCTTCAGCAATAGATATGGTAGATGTATATATAATTACGATTTGCGGATTTTCAGGAAAATCTGAAATTGGTAAATTACCATATTTATTATAGACATATTTCCAATTCTCAAACTTATCTCTGAAATAACCAATAAAGTTTTGGTTCATTTGTGCTCTGTCAATAAGAAAGTTAATATTCCCATTAGGGGTTTTTACTTCTGCTGCACTCATTGGGAACTTATACCGAGCATTATTTGCTAGACGAGCATTCCATTTCCATTTAGAAACAACTTTCTTTTCTATGAATTGGCAGCGAAGCTCATTCATTGATACATATCGTTTTAATCCACCTACACCATAATTATCCCATCTATCAGGGGCCATAAAGAACTGATCGCTATAATAATGTTTTAGTAGCCTATAACCCGCTACCCCTAATGTAAAGGGAGCGGGAGGTCGTGTTTCTTCATCACCCCGTATTCTAACTTTCCATCTATCTACAACACCATTGGTTCTCAATCGATCTAAACGCTTAGAGGTTTCTGACCTACTCATTAGAGAAGACATATATCTCCTAATTTGGTCCTCATTTGCACAAACAGCGTCACCTAGAACTTTAATAAGGGTAAAATCCGCTTCATCAATAATTTTTCTGTTTAATAGTGTCATAGCACCTTCTATCCCTGTATATGGGTAATATTTCGAAGGTTTTACATAACTACTTTTAAGTAGTGGATGGTCCCAGAAAGGGATTTCACCATTTCTTGTGGTGAAAACAGGGAAATCGTCCATTACTAAGTTATTTTGTTCAGAAATATTCATTATTCAAAGAGGAATGAAGCGACATCTTTGATTTTCTTTTTACCCCTTGGATACCCCGTAATAGTTACTTTGGCATGTCTTTTATCTTTATCGATGGAGCGGATAGTGCAAGAAACAATATCTCCAACTACTGGCTCTGGCAAGTGACGGGGACGGATCCCTTTAACTTCTAATCCTGCATCTAATTTAACAAATATTCCATGTATGGGGTCTAGATTCGTTACTTTACCAGCGACTGTACTGTTTTGATTATAAAGTTCGATTAATTTTTTAAATGGATCATCTTGAGTATCCCTTCTGCTAACTTGAATAAGATTATTTTCTTTATCAAATCTCAAAACTTTTACTTGTATTGTTTCTCCTCGATTAATTTCATGCTGAATATTTCCATTTTCCCAGCTCCAATGTCTAGCGTTCATAAAGCAATCTGCACCATTAATACGGACAAAAACCTTCCTCGTGTTTGGATTATAACCTCTTACTACACCGTCAAAAATTGTTGACTTTAAGGAATCTTCAGCTTCTAGTGTTACTAATTGTTTCATGAATTCCGCTTTTCTGATATCATCCGCTTTCCTAACTGATACCAATACAATATTGTCTTCAATGTCTATTTGGTCTACAATCACTTCTTGAATTGATCCTGTAAAACCGTTTAATGAACGGAAATCATGATCAGAAAATTCGTTGCTTGGGCAATATGCTGTAATGTTTGTACCTTCTAAGAGAAATGTTGCTACTTCCATCTGTTTTTTTACATATTTTCCATCTTCTAATACTTTGGTTTCCCTTGTTGATACTGCAGTTACAGCTCCTTTAATTATAGTTCTATCTCGCTTAATCTTTGCTAGTTCATTTAATTGGTTGTCATTAACCCATGATGTTTTTAGTGTTTCAGCCATCATTTTCCCTCCTAATAGTGAATTTACTGTAAACATAAAAAACGACCCAAAACAAAAGCAGTTATTCAAACTACTTCGTCTTGGGTCGTTCCCATTAAATATTTAATTTTATTATTTGTTTTTTATGTTTACTAACTTATTGGAATTTTAACCTATATTTTTAATTTTTTCAATACTTACTGAAAATTACCTAGGATATATATTTAACTTTTATCAGAAAATGGAGTAATAAAGTCAAAAGGACTAGATTTTCCTTCTTCCTTTTTCTCAACCTTCCCCTCTTTTGTAGTATCATCAATTTCTTTTATTAAATCATTATAGAATGATTCTTCTTTTTCATCTAATTCTGATACTGATTGATTAGCTAATTCATTCGAAGGTGGTATATTTTTTGAAAATAGTCTTGATACATCAAGGTCAACCACCTCATCATTTATGTTAATTGCTTTTTCGCCTAAAGAAGTTCTTTTTTGTGATATAGGCTTCGTTTTATATGCTTCTTCTTTTATCTCTTTTTTAGATAAATATTTATCGGGGTATCTATCAAATTCAACTAATTCTAATTCTATATCCTCTACAGCATCTTTTTCTGGAAGAGGAATTCCTATTAATGGTTCTTCCTCTTGAAGTGGTATATCAATTATTTCGGATAGCGCTTTATCTGTTTCGTGAAACAATTCCGTATTTAAGGATTTTGACTCTAACCAAATACTAGCACTTTCCTGGATTACTTTTACTTTCGCTTCTTTAAATTCAGCCTTTGGAACAAAGTTTGCATCAATCTGCCTTACAGGTATCGGTTTATTATTAACAACTATTTTCACAGCAGCTTGGAATGGCTCCTGAAAAATTAACTTATTTGGTGTTAGAATGACATCTGTTTTTTGTTGATAGCTACTACCGGATCGCATAACAGGTTCTTCTTGAAGAGGGCTAACAGTCTGTTCGTTTTTCCCTTCTTCATAACTATCCTCTTCTCCTAATAATTTTGAGAATAATTGTGCGTCAAAATAAGAGATATCTCCATAAACCATTTTGTGTCTAAAACCAGTTAACAAAGTATGCATGTACATTTCTCCGTATTTGTCTGCCAATTGAGCTACTGTTTGTGCTGCAACAGTAATAATAGCTTTATATTTTCTAGCTTGCGATATAAATTCTTTAAATGGTAAATAAATATAGTCTGGAAATTCATCGATGATTATATGTGCAAAAGTACTAGTTAGAGGTGTTCTCCTATATACAGCATTCTGTAGGCTTAGCAAAACAAACTTCCCTAAAACGTTAGAAAGACCTCCTAAATCATCTTTTGCCGTATTGACTAATAATATACCGCCTCTATTTAAGTGCTCGTCAAAAGAAAACTCTGATTTATCAAATAGTACGCGTCTTATCAGTTTATTTGCTCCTATATCATTTAGAACGTTTCTTAGCCCCTGAACATATTCTCCTTGTGCGTCAAAATAAGCTGTTTCCCCATAGTATTCGCCTTCTTTAACTTGTTCATTAGCTCCATTTCGACTAGTTTTAGGAATATGGTTCATGTTAAACCAATTATCAATTTGTTTTACGATATCCCAATGGTTTCGTTCATCCCTATCTTTAATAAGGTGATAATCTTTAGGGATAGTTTCCTTTAACTTTAAATGCATATGCCTAACAATTTGAGGATCATTGTACATTTTTAATAAAGTATCAAATTGTGCCTCTGTAGACGGGTCGTGTAATTTTAATAGATAAATATAGTTTTTTAAGTGGTTTCTTTGACTTTGTTGAAAGAAAAAGTTTCCTGTTCCCCCTTCTTGAATTCCATCCATTACCATTGCAAATGCTTCGGCTACCTGGTCAACTGGTCCTTGCATGGGATTAATAGATGGTGTATTGGGGTTCGTAGGGTCAATATAGAATACAGCCTCTTCAGGTATATCATGAGCTTTAACTAATTGAAATGCTTTCTGACACAAATCGTTAGATGGTTCAATTATACTAATACTACTTAAATATGTTCCTCTTATTTCCTCCGTTTTATAATTGGATAATTTAGAGACTTTAGGAAATACATTGATAAACTTTGTTAGCCAGTGCAAATCCTGATTAATGATAGGTAATATTAATGCTGATGTTTTTCCTGTTCCTGGTGGTCCGAATATGCCATTATGTAATGATCTATCTTTACCAGGTTGAATAATAAGTTCTTTAGTTTGAGAATCGGGACCTAGAACAACGTCTGGCCAAACCTCTTCTTTACTATTTCTAAACCATTTTTGTAAATATACATTTTTAAATTCAAATTTTTCAAATGCTTCTTTAATTTGTTTAGAGTATTGGGAATATTGTCCACCCAACCAAATTAAAATAATACTTGTAACTATTGAGGGAGTAAAAACTAAGGTGTAAAACAAAGTGTTAATATCCCCAACAGCTACATTAAACCAAATATTATCTACATGTATGCTATTGATAAGATTTCCTAGGTAAGGAATGAGCGTATTATAAACAGGTGCTGTGATTAACCACATATAATAGGCTGTTATTCCAATGAACATATTCCAAAACCATAGGCTTCTCCACAACTTTTTTTGTGTTTTTTCATATTTTGTACTTACTAACCAAGAGATAATCAAGAAGACTGTACATGTAAGAAAACCAATTAAGCCTGGACTTAAGCTGTTACCAAATAAAACGAAGCTAGGAACACTATTGTAAAACTGCCCAATAACTAAGAAAAGATAGTTACAAATACTTCTAACTGATAAAAAAACAGAGACTAACCCAGTAACTAAAATAGTGATCCCAGGGAGCTTAGGATGAACCTTTAGTTCTTTCAAGTACTCTGCCCCCCTTTTTCTTCTCCAATGTTAGCTGCTTTTCTCCTTGGAGAAGTAATGGCCAATTTTTAGTATCTGTAAATTTTAGTGTTTCATAATTTTTCATTACAATGTCATTTTCTAGTTCTGATCTACTCTGATAAACAATAAGAAGGTGTGAAACCTCTTGTTTAAATTTATTATTTTTGTTCTCTTCTTCTAAAAAATTTATTTTGTTTAATGCAGCAACACTTGCCTCTTCCACTATATTCAAAACTAAAACTTGTTTTGAATTGGTTCTTTCTTTATGAATCAATTCATATTGTGCTATCTCTCCAATGTTATAACTATCATTATGAAATATTTCCTTTTTTGGAAGAGGCACCAATTGATAATTAGAATTGCTTATTTCCATTGATAGTTCAAAAAGTTCTTGTTCAGACTTAAAAGTAGATTTATCAAATGGATAAATTCCTTTTAATATATTGTTTGCAATAATTGGTGAGCGACTAGCTGTAGTAACATAAAAGTGAAGGTTAGAGATCTTATCAGCGCCTTTATGAATTATGGTGTCTTTTATATTTAAAACCCTAGTTCTTCTATCATCATAATACTTTACTGTATAGATATTGCTGTTATCTGCAACTGATATTAATACATAATGTTCTTCCTCAGGTTTGTGTTTACTTAATTTGATGTAATTTCTTATTTTTTCTTTGATTTTTGTCATTGTCTGTAAACCTGTGTCATATTCAATATTTAGAGTGCGACTACCTTTTCTAAATACCCAATCAGGGACAATAAATGGTTCACCAACTTCATTTTTGTAGGTATCTTTGTTGGGATGTATTGAAATTATGTTTTTCCTATTTGTTTTTAAAGCTATGAGAGTATCTATAACCACATCTTGAATTCCTAAATAATGAGAAGAGTTTCTAATGTAATTATTGATATTTATAGCTTTTTCTTCTTCCTTAATAATTCCTTCTTGTTTTAAAATGTTTATACCATTCTTTCCTAAGTAATAACATGATATAGGTGGTTTATTTAGAACGGACTGATATTCTATTTTTACAATAGCGTAATTTGACCACCTCTTTAATTTCTTTTGAATAGAATCCCCTTTATATCCAAATAATTGATTACCATATTTGGTTAATTGCTTATTAGTTAAATAACGGTTAGTCCAAATAAGTGATAATAGCTCCAAATCAGTTAAATTTATCCAGGCTCCTTTTCTTTTTTCATGTTCATTATCAAATCCATACCATACTCTGGCTGATTCCAAATTTCCTCCTCCTTAAATCAGAAAAACCCCCAAAATAGTGAAGAATCAATCTTCATCATTTTGAGGGTTTTTCCCTTTGTATTATTAAACTGTGACTAGTATATCATTTTGGGATGATCCTAACAACTAGAGTTTTATGCATAAATATTAGTATTATTCATTCATTAGGCATACTAATCACTAGTAAAAACACTCGAGAAAACTACTGTAAAAAATAAATTTTGATTAGAGTACAAAAAACATAAAATGATGTGTGTTTTCTAACTCTAAAAACATATGAAGTTGGGGTTTGAAAACATAAAAAAATATAAGTTTATCAAGGGTTAACATCATCCTCTGTTAAGGATGTCCGCTCACGGACAAATAACCTTATCCGTAATAGGATATCCGTAAGCAGTTGGAATTAATTAAAAAAGTCAGCATTTTTTATAAAATCACGAGTGTATAAAAAAGTGAATAAAATATGAACTGTTTCATCTAAATTTTATAGGTGAAGGACAATGAAAATGGGAGTCATCTATATTCGAGTTAGTAATCTAATTGCGAATAAACTGACTTATAAGTCTTCTTTTTAGAAGAAGCCATGTTAATCTCTCGTTTATGTTTGATTAATGTAA
This sequence comes from Niallia sp. M35, assembly GCF_050971705.1. Lineage (NCBI taxonomy): Bacteria > Bacillati > Bacillota > Bacilli > Caryophanales > Bacillaceae > Niallia > Niallia sp. M35. Next base: position 76,459 of record NZ_JBPCEP010000016.1, on the reverse strand, counting down.
AAAGTATGTTTAGAGTAAGGAAAGTGTTTATTGAGTTGATGTAAGAGTTACGTAAAACATTGGTTTATATGAATGCTATTTGCAGTGCTTATATAATTTAGATGTAAAACCACTATGAAAAAACAAATTAAATAAGTAGTAACTAATAGTGGTAACCATATCATTTGCTACTTATTTATGGAACTGTAATATATAAAAAATATCAAGGTATATAAGGTTTTTAATATAGTAACTAAATATAGTTACTATATTAATTATTTAATATAAAAAAATACCTTCAAATGATAGCGAAATAACTAAAAATACTAATTTGTGACTTTTAGATAAATTAAATTTATTTTTCTAAGCAATAATTACTGAAAATTAAGTGAGATAACTTATAATCGATCCATAAAGTAACTTATTTTAGTAACTATGAGTAAATCGTTGATATTATTGGGTTTGTGAGATATATTTCATATGATATTTTATTTATTAAAAGTGTAGACACTTGAATTAGTAACTTTAATTGGTTATTATATATTTAAATTATAAGAATATCTTAGTAAAGGAGGATAATATTGGACTTAGAGCTTCATCAAAAATATAAAAATACAAAATTTGATCCAGAAACATTAGATTTATTCACCGATTTAATATCTAATGACACAGTATTAAAAAAAGTATTTCTCTTTATTGCAAAGAACGAAAAGGACAGTATTGTAACAGTTGGAGAAATATCTGAAAAAGTACAGGTAGAACGAAAACATAGAGTTGAAAAAAATAAACGTTATTCATTTGTTTGCAAGGATGATTACATACATAGAAAACAAGCGGAAAAAATAGTTGAGCGTTTGTTAGCAATGTCGTTGATATATTATAAAGCTGTTCCACCATATAAGCATTTGTTTTTAACTATTCGCGGCAAACAAGTAATTCAAAGACTTTATGGATGAAGAAGATTATTAGTAAATAAGGAGATGAAAATAATGGCTAAAACATTCACAAAAAATAAACCTGCTATTAACATTACTATGGTTGGGTTTGGACAAGCCGGTTCAAGAATGGCAGATCAATTTGCAGCTATAAAAAATGCTGATGGTACTTCTGTATATAATTGTCTAGCATTAAACAGTAATGATGGTGATTTAGCGGGATTAAAGCACATCACTCCCAATAATAGAGAGAGTCTAGAGCTGGGTGGTTTAGGTAAGAATCCTGAAGAGGCAATGCAAATTTTAGAAACAAATGAAAAAGTTAAAGAGCAACTAAAAAGTTTCATAAAAGATAGAGTTAGACCGACTGACGACTTAGTAATGTTTTTTGCTGGTCTAGGTGGCGGAACGGGTACCTCTACTATCGTAAAGGCAATTGAAGAATTTTATGAATATAACAATAAACCTAAAATTCAAGAAGAGTTTAATAAATTAAAAGAAAAATATGGTATAGATGAGATAAAAAAAGAGCCAAAAAAATACTTAATTGAGGCTACTAAAATTGCTCGTAAGCGATTTACAAAGATTGGTGTAGTGGCTACTATCCCTACTAGAGCGGATGGTCCTGATGTATTAAGACAAGTAAATAATTTCACTAAAAAAATTGATGATATTGCCAAAAACCCTAATAAAGGTGTAGCATTTGTAGTCTATCCTGATAACCAACTAATGTATGAAGAGTTCAATAGTTTACTAGAAAATGAGAGAAAAGGAATTGAAAATTACCGAGACTATGCAAATATTAAACTAGTTGAAGAGTTTCATGAACTAAATACTGCTACTACTGGTGGTGGAACCTCGGTTACTTTTGATAGTGCTGATTTTAGAAGAACAATTTTAGAGCATCAAGGTTGTTTATTCATAAGTAAGGTAACTAAACCTGCTTCTGAAATAAAAAATGGTCATGATATTAATAAAATGTTTTCTGAGTCTCTCGATAAAAATAGCTTTCACGATCCTATAGAATTGATTAATCCAGAGACAAATCAAATGGCCAAAATTCACCATATAGGGATTTTAGCTATTATTGATTCAAAATTAAAAGTTGGTAGTTCTTTTATTGATGATGCTAGAGATGAAATTATTAATAAATTACCCCTAAACGGTACTGTTTTTTCTGGGTATATTGAAGAACAAAATGATTTTTCTGTAACTGTTTATACATTTTTTAAAGCGGAGGCATTTCCTAAGCGATTGGCTAAGGGATTAGTGGAAGAATATAACGAATTTAAAGAAAGACAAAAACAAATAACCTATATGTCCCAAGGCATTGAGCAAATTAGTGAAACTAACGAAGAGGATGATTTTGATCTTTCTGAACTGGCTGCAGAACTAGGAGTGGAAGATCTTTTTGAAGAATCGGTTGGAGAAGTAGCATCTTCTAAGGATGATGAGGATATAGATATTGATGATATTTTACAACAAATAAATGAGAATGAATTAAAATAAGATAAAAAAAGCAAAGAATCGCCCTATTCTTTGCTTTTTTTTGACTTAGATACTTTTTTTCATGGAACAATTCCGGCATTCCCTAAGTAGTTTCCCCTTCGATATAGAACTTTTAAAATGTGCCATATTACAATTGTCGCATCTACCACTAATCCTGTCAGGATATAAATTATAATCATAGATTTTATTTATATCAATTTCTTCTTTCGTTAAATAATTATTCATCTCATTACTTCCTTAATTTATAGTCAATAATGCTATTATAATCTATTTGTTTCCCCTATTCGCTTAAATTCTTTCGGAAAGCGCATTCATTATAAGAGAAAGTTTATGTAAATGGTTGTTTTATGTGATGTTTACGTTGAATTTTATAGATAAAGTGTATATTAACATGGAATTAACGAACTCTATGAGATTTACCAATGAAAATACTACGTAATAATGATGTAATTTATATATTAATCTTATGTACTTATGTAAGTCTTACGTATTTATGATATAAAATTTATGTAACATAATATTTATTTTACGTAATGCTTACAAAAGTTTTTTATAAAGTTTATGTAGAGTTGTTGTAAGGTGATGATTAATGTAAGGATAATTTGCATTGATGGTATGTAAAAATGTCCTTTACTTCCTTTGATTTTTTGGTTCTTTCCGTGTAAAATCAATTGTAAAGTGTCATTTTTGACAATAAAAGTGGTAGGAGGTGCGGTGAATGAGTGAAATTTCTATGAGAGAATTATTAGAAGATGAATTTAAACTTGATCCTCTTTATAATGTTGCTATTATTCGTGAATTAGAAGATTACATTTGGACTGAAAAAATTTTAAGTATGAGTAATGAGCGAACTTACGATACTGTAGAAGCAAGTAAATTTATTGGACGTGCTGATGCAACTATAAGATATTACTTAAGACATGAGCTAAGTGATATTTATATAAAGCCGGAAAAACAAGGGAGATATTATAAATTAAGTTATTATACTATCTTTAAAATTCATTTAGTCTCTATATTAATAGATATAGGGGGGTTGTCTACAACTGAAATACTAACTGAGTTAGGTCATAAAACTACAACTGTTCCTTCTAGTAAAAATACACCTTTATATGACGATCTTAAAAAGTTATCTCAATTTGTTGAAGCTTCTTATAAGTTTAATAATCAGTTGTTAGTAAAAATGCAGCAGCAAACGGTTTTGTTATTATCTTATGAAAAAAAGTTGAGTAATTTAAGAATTGAGTCAGTAAACATTGATAGAAAAATTGCTGATGCTAAATCCGAGGTTACTGAACTTAAAAATGATTCTATGAGCAATTATCTCTTGGAAAGGCAAGACCAAATTTTAGTTGCCTCATTAAAGAAAAAACCAAAAGGTTTTTTTAGTAGATTTAAAAATGATTCTAAAGAAGAACTTATTAATATAGAAGTAGATAAACAACTTAAAGAAAAGCAAGAAGCTGCTGTTCAAAGTAAGACTGAGTTATTAAAAGAAAAGATTGATGGCTATTATAAAGAATTGAATAGTATACAAGAAGAAATAGCTGAAATGGAGCAAAAATATGAACTAGCTCTAAGGGAACAGGAAAGAATTCTTGAAGAGGGGAAATACTCGGTTCAAAACTTTCTAAATAATCCTTTAGAGAACAATATAATAGATTGAATATTCTGTCATATTGTTTTATAATAATGGTATATAAATGAACTGAGGTGGTTTTAATGTTTTTACTTAAAACAAAAAAATCTGAAAACATTATTTTAAATACAATTGTAATAGTATCTATTTTTACTCTAGTTGGATCAATACTAGTAAGCATATAAAGGGTACTTTTAAATAAAAAAGGCTAAGTTAATTGTACTTAGTCTTTTTTTATTGATTTGTTTATAATAATTTCTTTGTTAATCGTTATGTAATAGTAATTAAGAATTGGCTGTATGGATTATCTTCTGATAGGACTTAGCCTTTCTAAATTTTGGCGCGAGAACCGATAACCTTCTTTTTTAATTTTCATAAAATCATAGTAATATCTACTCATTTTACATTTTTTCCAAATAATTAACATTTTTCAAAAGGTATTTAATACCAAAAATAGAATAAGTACATTGTAACTAACAGTTATAAAAATATTAAAAAGGAGTGTTCCCAAAAATGAAAATTAAGAAACTAGTTCTGAGTGCTACTGTAGCAATAGCTATTGTAGGTGGTTCTGCTATTCCAACTTTTGCGGCATCAGGAAATACTGAAAGCCAACTAACTTCAGCAAGTAACGAACTATCTACTCCATATGTGAATTTAACTGCATATGCTGCAGATTCATCAAGTGTTACTATAAGTCCGCCTGAATGGAAAGCGGTGTCAGGATCTGTGGTTGGTAAAGGTCAGTATGGTAAAATAAAGCTTTATTCTACTGGGGTTGCAGGTTTATGGGTGCAAGAAAAGATCGGAAATAATTGGGTAACTATGGGTGGATCTGCTGGTTTACAATTGTTCGAAGAGGGTGGCGAAGCTACGCAAGATTATTGGATGGAAAAAGGTAAGGAGTATAGGATCGAAATAATCTCAGGTACTGCGTCAAAAACAACTGGAACTATAAGAAATTCACTATAAAAATACACTCAATTGAATCAATTTCATACCAATTTCCCTTATTTTGTATCAAAAACCAAGAAGTCGTCTTGCTAAAAGCAAAAGACGGTTTCTTGGTTTTTTTCAAGTCAAATTAAAAAGTCGATGCCGTATGGACTGACTTACTATAGGTGGTCCATTTTTACTTTGTCGGATACCCCTTAATGACATATTATCTTTTAACAATTACGTTAGAGTACATATATACTCTAAGCTTTTTAAAATAAATAACCAATACACATCATTAATGGGTATTTCCCTTTTAAAAACGTTAGATTAAAATGACATATTACTATCCATAATTTATACTAAAATATACTAAGGACTAAGTAAATAAAATTCTCGAAGTAGAGATTATAAGTTGAAATTACTATATAGTTTTTAAAAGGGGGATAGAAGATGAAGTATGATGGTTTTATTTCGTTTTTAGAAGAAAAGAATTATAGTGAAACTACTATAGCGAGTTATGAACTTGTTTTAAATCAATTCTTCTCATTCCTAAGACAACTCTATAAAAAGAAAATAGAATTATATGAAATCAAATCTAAAGATATAAGAGACTATCTTTCAACTCAGGGAGATAATCAGAAGGCAATCTCCACAATTAATAAAGAGTTGGCCATTTTAAAATCCTATTTTGATTATTTATGGGAAAGAAACAAAGTACCTATTGATCCAGCAGCAAAAATAAAAAGACTAAAGGTACAAAAACACCTGGATATTAGTTTGTTTTATGAAGATTTACTTAAGGTAAAGGAACTTGTAATAGCAAATACCAATTATACAGCAAAGCGAAAAGCATTGTTTATACTTGCTATGGAAGGATTAAAAGCCTCCGAATTTAAGTTTAAAAAGGATGATGTTTCTATAATCGATGATAGAATTAAGATTAATCTTTCCAATAGAGTCATTACATTGGATAACATTGATGCAAGTATTTTTCTTGAGTTTTATTATAATAATTTACTAAACGAGTCAGAGTATCTATTCACTTATACGGATTCAGTAAATAATAGAATAATACCTATTACTTTTATGGGAATACACTATCACTTAAAAAATATACAAAAGGATTATGATATTAATCAAGACCTGCAGTTAACAACTATTAGAAAAGCTCTGTGCTACTATTTATATATTAATAAAAAACTCGCAGTCCAACGTATAGCTTTGATTATGGGTATAGAAGAACAAACTGTTTCTATCTATTTAAGTAAGTTAACGAAGAGTATGAAAAGCATCTAAAACTTAATTAGAATCTAATATTATTAATAGGTTGAAATATAATAACTTTATAGGCTATAATACATTTAAATAAATCATTCAATGGGAAGAACCCAGAATAAACAGTTCTATAATAGAGCTGTTTATTCTGGGTTCTTTTTTTAGGGAGAGAAGTTGATTAATGGAAAGGGAAAACAGCTTTATTAACAAAGTTATTACTGCGTCCCTCTTAAGTGAAGGAGAAAAAGAAATACAATCAAGTTCGCGAAAACTTAAAGTTCCATTTAATAAGAAAAAAATTCTTTATTTATCTAACTTATTAGCAGAATACAAATTAGAAAATAGCGTGTCAGTGCAATTCAAAAAAGGAGAATTCACTATTCATAGTAATGCTTTAGGATTCTTCCTAAGCAATTGGTACATTAAAGACCATAAGATATTTAGTTATCGTGTTGATCCATCATTAATTGATAAGGAAGCTATCATAATTGCTGCTATTTTGTTTGGGGAACGAAAACAGGATTATATTAGCATACACTCCAGCATTCACAAGGATCATCTTAAAACTTTGTGCTTATGTATAAATAAAAACATCAATGTCCCAGTTTCTTTCCATGGGGATCGAATTAGAATTTTTAATGTTAAACAGTTCTTTATGAATGTTTTTAGAAATTCTTCGACTATTCATACAGCGGAACTTGTTGATTTTCTTACAGAACAAGAGAAAAAAGAAATAAAGGAAGGGAGTTTTTTATGAGATTTAAACCATTTTACTCTTCACTTTTGATCTCAGGTTTTATCATACTCTCAGGTTGTAGTAATGATCCATTTGTTAAGGAAGCGAAAAAAATAAATGAAACAAAGGATACACATGAAGAAACTGAAACTGATAGTAAATCCCAGGACTTAGAATCATTCTATAAGGATCAGGTACGGCCTTTAGATGAGGTTGTTGCTGAATTGGACGGTGAATCTGTCAAAATACTAGATAAGAAAGAAGTGGAAGTAAAATCTTCTTATGAAGATCCAGAGGAGTTTGCAAGGTATGCAGCCGATATCTTATACAAATTCCAATCTCTGCAAATTTCTCCTGAGGACTTCTACAAATTTATTTTAGACTATGGTAGTATTCAGACCGTTGAAGAATTACCACAAAAACACGATGCCATAAATATTTTCAAATCAATACAAGATTCCTATTTACAAGCTAATGTCAAAGGGGAGTCTTATGATATTACAGTAGTAAACTTAGATAGATTTAAAAGACAGGGGTACTTTTATCGCAAAGTATTAAGTACAGAAGGAATTAATTATTTTATTACTTCTATTTATAAAGAAGATGGTGCTTGGAAATATATTACTGATGAGCCATCAGATCCTTTTTATGAAGAATCCCAAGGAGGAAAAGAAAAATGAAAACTTTAGAAGAAATTCAGCAAAAAACAGAGGAAATGTTGATGTTACACTATCAAACAAATGGAGAGTTTAACAAAGATTTTTTTCTTTTGAACCAATATGTGCGTATACACCTTGAACAATTTATGGACGCAGAGAAAATTAAGGAATATGAGAATCATCTATTTAAAGTATCAAAATCTCTTTTATTTAATGGATATTTTATTGGGATGGAAATATTAAACAATCTAGAAGAGATATTTAAAGATGATGAAATATTTGAACAAAGTAATGCCAACCTTAAACAACAAACTTTTGATATGCTCCGTCAGGTCTTAGGTGAAAATGTAGAGGATACATTAATTACAGAACCACATAGAAAATTAACTGCAAAACTAGTAATAGAATATGAAAATATTCTTCCTACTTTATTGAACTATGCATTTTATACAACCGTTTTGGGTGTACAACTTGCCTTTCAAGATGAACGGGATAGAAGAGACATAAGTTTACCGAATCAAAATAAAGAGGGAGGAATATTAGCGAATATAGAAGATACACACTTCCTTTTTCCAGATGTATTTATGAATATTTCAGTTGTAAATAACAATGTAGAAGTATGGACAATTACCCAATCTTTTTGGAATGCTTTCGACAAGATAGGTGACATATTCGTGGCCGAAAATTCAGTTGGTGATCTCTATTTAAATGTGATAATGAAAAATTCATTATCTCTCGTTCAAAGAAACATGATTTTTAATCAAATTGAAGGTTTACTTAAAGAAAAATATAAGACGGGAAAATTAATTAAGACTATGGCAGTCGTTGAAGAGTTCTTTGATATTAGTGAAGAAGATTTCGGTGACATTGCATATTGAAATAAATTAAATAGAAATTTAAGACGAGTGTTGGTAAATAATAAAGTTCTTTAAAAATAAGGAGTATATTGTGATGATTCAATTAAATCATTATAAATATGAGCCAACATTGCATACTGGAAAACCTCAATGTGAAAAAGTGTTAGAATACCGATTCGCATACGAATACGAAGGTAATAGTTATCTTGTAGAAGGCCCAGTACCAGCGTTCGTGCAACCAGGGGCAAAGTAAATCTTTTTATTGATTCAGTCCTGAATCTAGGGACTTTTTTTATATTCTGAATTCCTATAAGATTTTGCTGATACGTATGATAAGGAGGAAAAACAAAGTGAAGCAAAATTGGGACTTAGAAGAACTTATTGAACATTTTACCGTTATTCCAGAAGAAATGCGTTTACTCGGAAACAGATATGGAGGAACACGACTGGGGTTTGCCGTTCTACTAAAGTTCTTTCAATATCAGGGACGTTTTCCAAAAGGGAAACAGGAAATAAGTAAAGATGTTATTCAATACATTGCCAAGCAAGTAGATGTACCTGCGGATTTATTTCAAGCGTACGATTGGGACGGAAGGTCAATTAAATATCATCGTGCTCAAATTCGCGATTACATGGGATTTAGGGACAGCACCCTTACTGATATGGAACAAGTAAAATCCTGGCTTCAGGCTAACATCTTACCGCAGGAGCTACAAATAGACAGAGTAAGAAAACATGTACTACATCACCTAAGAAAACAACAAATTGTTCCCCCAGCTCATGACCATTTAGATCGAAACATCAAGTCAGCCATTTATCAGTATGAGGACCGGATTTCTCAATCCATTTACTCTAAACTTTCTGATCACTCTCAATCTAAGTTAGATACATTTATACGTACTTGGTCCCATACAGAACAGATAGAAAAAGATCAAACCATTCTCAGTTTCCGAGAGCTTGTATCTGATCCTGGAAGAATCGGGTTAGACAGTTTATTTCAAGAGATAGAAAAACTACGAACAGTACGAGATATACAGCTTCCACCAAATTTATTCTACGGTGTTTCACCCAAGATGATCCGAACGTACAGACAGCGAGCTGTTTCTGAAGATATTAGAGAGTTGCGCAGGCATCCTGATCCGATCCGTTATACTTTATTGGCAGCTTTCTTTTGGTGTAGAGGTAGAGAAATTACGGATAACTTAGTTGAGCTCATTATCCAAATTGTTCATCGAATCGGTGCTCGGGCGGAACGAAAAGTAGAAAAAGAATTTTTACGGGATTTTCGTAAAGTAAGTGGGAAGACAAACGTATTGTTCCGCATGGCTGAAAAGGCAGTGGAACAACCAGACGGTATTGTGCGAGATGTTTTATTTCCTGTCGTAGGCGAAGATAAATTAAAAGATATTGTGAAGGAAATGAAACATACAGGTCCCTCCTATAAACAAAAAGTACATACTGTTATGAGATCCTCCTACGGTACTCATTACAGAAGAATGGTTCCAGCTTTACTTGATATTCTAGAATTTCAATCCAATAATGATGTGCATCGACCTGTGATAGATGCAATTGATTTACTTACACAATATAAGCTTACCAATCAGTATACATATAATGAAACAGATTATATCCCAATTGAAGGAATCGTTAAGCCAGGTTGGATTGATACGGTCATTGATAAAGAAACAAACCGTGTAAACCGAATGAATTATGAAATCTGTGTACTCCAAGCTCTGCGAGATCGATTACGTTGTAAAGAAGTATGGGTAGTCGGAGCTGATCGGTATAGAAACCCAGAGGAAGATTTACCAAAAGATTTTGAACAAAATAGAGAAAAACATTATGAAGCGCTTTGTAAGCCCCTTGAAGTACAAACACTTATTAACGAACTGAAACAGAGTATGAATACGGCTCTCGAGAAATTAAATAGAAGTGTTAAAAATAACTCCAAGGTACGTATATTGAGTAAGGGAAATGGCTGGATTTCTGTGTCACCTTTACAGGCACAGGCTGAACCGGTTAACCTAAATCTCGTAAAGGCAGAGGTCATGAAGCGTTGGCCCATGACCAATCTTTTGGATATTTTAAAAGAGGCAGATTTACGTGTACATCTGACAGATGTGTTCCAAACGCTAGGTAATCGTGAGATCCTTGATAAGGAAACACTGCAACGAAGACTTATTCTTTGCTTATATGGATTGGGAACAAACACAGGATTAAAGCGAATTGCGGCTGGTGAACATGGGGGAAGTTACAAGGACTTACTCTATGTACGGCGGAAATTCATCCATAAAGAGAACCTACGGCAAGCCATTTCAAAGGTAACCAATGCCATTCTAGATGCTCGTGTAACAGAAGTATGGGGTGAAGGAACAACTGCATGTGCGTCTGATAGTAAAAAGTTTGGGGCTTGGGATCAGAACTTGTTGACTGAATGGCATATTCGATATAGGGGACGTGGAGTAATGATTTATTGGCACGTGGAAAAGAACTCTACATGTATTTATTCGCAACTAAAATCCTGTTCTTCATCAGAAGTAGCTTCTATGATCGAAGGGTTACTTCGTCATTGCACAAATATGGAAGTAGAAAAAAACTACGTGGATACACACGGTCAAAGTGAAGTTGCCTTCGCTTTTTGTCATTTGCTTGGATTCCAACTAATGCCGAGATTTAAAGCCATTCATGCTCAAAAACTGTATCGTCCAGATGTAGGCATGCAAGACTCATATCCAAACTTACAGCCTGTTTTAACAAGAGCGATTAATTGGAGTTTAATTGAACAACAGTATGATCAAATGATTAAATATACAACTGCTTTACGATTGGGTACAGCTGAAACAGAGGCGATTCTCAAGCGTTTCACTCGTAATAGTGGGCATCCAACGTATCGGGCACTCAGCGAATTAGGAAAAGTGTTAAAAACGATCTTCCTTTGTGAGTATTTATCATCAGAAGAAGTCCGAAGAGAAATCCATGAAGGGTTAAATGTCGTTGAAAACTGGAACTCAGCCAATAGCTTTATTTTTTACGGAAAAGGAGGAGAAATTCAAACAAACCGAATGGAAGATCAAGAAGTCGCTGTACTTGCTCTCCATCTTCTTCAAAACTGTTTGGTGTTAATTAATACACTGATGATTCAAGAGGTACTTTTGGAACAAAATAAATCTCTTCTTCAAAAGTTAACTCCTGAGGATTTTAGAGCCTTAACACCATTAATCTATGCCCATGTAAACCCGTATGGGACATTTAAGCTAAACATGCAAGAACGTCTGCCAATTGAAAGATCTTCCTAAGAATTACGATATATCTTTTCTTTTTAAAGAGAAACTTACCGTCATGGGGTCCGGAAACGATTTAAAGAATAAGGGGTCACTATGAAAAACATCACCAAAAATCAAAAATTAGATGTTAAATGACCATAAATTGTGACAATTTGAACCCCCTTAGCGATTAAGGGGGTGATAACTAGAAATGTATAGAGTATTTATTATAACTAAATTATTAATTTAGATAGGCATGTTTAAACTTGACACCAAGTAAATATATATACTATGCGTGGTTATCTTATGGAGGTGTATGTATGCATAAATGTCATTGCTGCCAAGGCGCAGGATGTTGTCGTTATTGTGGTGGTGCTGGTATGTGCTGTTGTTGTAGTGGGAGAGGATGTCCTCATTGTCAGGGAAGTGGATGTTGTCCGTGTTGTCATGGTGGCAAAAGATGTGGTTGTTGTGGTGGATCAGGTGTTCAACCAATATAAAGCTTACTAATTCTATTAAAACGGGAGCTTGTTATCCTAAGCTCTCGTTTCTTATGTTTGTAGTGTTAGAAATCTAGTGAGTGTTAATTAGCGGTATAGTATAATACCATTGGACACATCAATCATTTTTACATAAGGGGGAAAAGGGTTGAGAAAAATAATATTTTCTTTAGCATTTTTAGTAGTGATGGCATTTAGTGGTTCTGTTTATGCAGCACAATCGGAAGAGATGGATTGTTGTCAATCAAAAAAAGAATGTATGGAAATGTGTGAGGAAATGAACTGTCAAATGGATTGTTGTGAAATGACAAAAAATGGAAAAATGAAAATGAAAGATTGTAAGAAAATGATGAAAAAATCAAATATAGATTGCTGTTAATTTAGTATAAAAGGATCTTCCAGTCGAAACAACCCATTGATTTTACTACATTTTAAACAGGGCACACTCAGAATAAACAAAAAAAATAAAAAGACCCTAATTTGGATTAGGGTCTCAGGCTGTCGACAAAGTCGGCAGCCATTTTCTTTATCTTGATAATGTTCAATATGTGGTATGTGATTCAAGTTTTTTTATGAGTAAATAGGGAAAAGTTACAAAGAATAAAAACATCACTAATGAAAATGGAGATGAATGATATGGCAGATACAAATCAAATGCCTCGGGAAGAGGGCATAGATCATAGCTTAAGCCTTATGAGAGAAGGATACATGTACATTTTGAACAGACGTAAAAGTTTTAATTCTGATATATTTGAGACCCGATTGCTAGGAAAGAAAGCGATTTGCATGGTAGGAAAGGAAGCTGCGAAAGTTTTTTATGACACTGAAAAATTCAAAAGGAAAGATGCAGCACCGAACCGGGCGGTTCAAACATTGTTTGGGAAGAATGGTGTGCAGGCATTGGATGGACAAGATCACAAACATCGGAAAGAAATGTTTATGTCCATCATGTCTCCTAAAGGACTTCAAAACTTAACAAACATTACAAAAATACAGTGGAAGACAGCACTAAATAAATGGGGACAGATGGATGAAGTTATTCTTTATGAAGAAGTAAAAGAAATCCTATGCAGAACAGCCTGCCAGTGGGCAGGTGTCCCGTTGGAAGAAGACGATGTTAAGGAATTGACAAAAGACTTGGCGGCGATGTTCGAGTCTCCGGCTGCCGTTGGTCCAAATCATTGGCTAGCGAGAAATGCAAGAAATAAAGTAGAAAATTGGATTGGTGAGTTAGTTGATAAGGTGCGTAATGAGGAAATAAATCCTCCAGAAGATACAGCTTTACATATATTTGCCTGGCATCGCGATTTAGAAGGGAATCTTTTGGATACCGAGACTGCTGCTGTGGAAGTGATCAATATCTTGAGACCTATTGTGGCGATCGCTATATTCATCAATTTCACTGCGCTGGCATTGTATCATTATCCGGAAGAAAGGGAGAAACTTGAATCCCGTGATGAAAAATATGCTCAGATGTTTGTACAGGAAGTTCGCCGTTTTTATCCGTTTTTTCCGTTTGTCGTAGCATTGGTAAAAAAAGATTTCACCTGGAACGGCTATAAATTTGAAGAAGGCACATTAACTTTACTGGATCTTTATGGCACAAATCATGACCCTGAAATTTGGGAAAACCCAGATTTGTTCAGTCCTGATCGGTTTGCTAAATGGGAAGGAAGCCCATTTGGCTTCATTCCGCAGGGTGGTGGTGATTACTTTATGGGTCATCGCTGTGCTGGAGAGTGGGTCACCATTGAAGTCATGAAAGTAAGTCTTGATTATCTGGCCAAGCGTATGGAATATGAAATTCCTAACCAGGATTTAAGTTACAGCATGGTGAGCATGCCAAGTATTCCCCATAGCAAAGTAGTGATAAAGAATGTTAAACGAAAGTTATAATTACACTAAATTTTCGTAGATAATTAGCTTATTAAGTACGCCTTTTGCCGAACAAGATAAATGACAAAAGTTGATTTCTTAATCACAGAAGTCTGTTTTATAAGGAAGACACCTTAATTAATGGAGAGTCAGCCGCAAAGCCTATTTTTCTCTAATAAAGAGATAAATTGGGCTTTTTATATTGAAAAACTCTTCAAGTTTTAAAACTGGCACCCTGACAATATTTCTAGTGTATCCAACATAAAAAGGAAATTAAATTTAGTTATAAGAATAATTAATTACTGCAAACTAAAGAAAACCTGCTTTTTATGCAAATTATATTCAAACGTATATTTGACTATTTGTTTTTGTTCACATATAATAATATTCAAATGAATATTTGATTGATATGAGGTGAAAAATTTGCAATATGATGCATGTGAAGTTACGTGTATAGATGAAGAAAAAGTCAAAAGAGGTAAAAATGAACTACTCCAACAAAATCCTATGGATGTAGCCAAAGTTTTTAAAGCTTTATCGGATGATACTAGGATTAAGATTGCGTATACTCTTTCTTTGGAAGATGAATTGTGTGTATGTGATGTAGCAAATATTGTTGGTGCTACAACTGCCACAACATCTCATCATTTGAGGTTACTTAAAAATCTTGGATTAGCTAAATATCGAAAAGAAGGTAAGTTAGTTTACTATTCATTAGATGATGATCATGTAAAGCAACTAATACAGGTTGCATTTGCACATCAGAAGGAGGTTGTAAAAATTGTCTGAAGCAAAAGCATTAGAGGCTGAAAAAAATGTTTATCGCGTTCAGGGGTTTACATGCGCAAATTGTGCAGGGAAGTTTGAAAAAAATGTTAAAAAACTTCCAGGAGTTCAAGATGCAAAAGTGAATTTTGGTGCATCTAAGATATCCGTTTACGGTGATACAACGATTGAAGAACTAGAAAAAGCTGGTGCATTTGAGAACCTTAAAGTGGCTCCTGAAAAACCAAGGCGGGAAGCTAAACAAGAGGTTAAAGAGGATAAAAATGTTTACCGTGTTGAAGGATTTACATGTGCAAACTGTGCTGGGAAATTTGAGAATAACGTAAAACAGCTTCCAGGAGTTCAGGATGCAAAAGTAAATTTTGGTGCATCTAAGATATCTGTTTACGGTGATGCAACAATTGAAGAACTAGAAAAAGCCGGTGCATTCGAAAATCTTAAAGTGACTCCTGAAAAATCGGCTCGCCAAGTTTCACAAGAGGTAAAAGAAGATACGAAAGAAGAAAAAGTGCCGTTTTATAAAAAGCATAGTACTCTACTTTATGCTTCCTTATTGATTGCTTTTGGTTACCTTTCCTCGTCTGTGAACGGAGAAGAGAACATTGTTACTACCTTATTGTTTTTAGCATCCATGATTATTGGAGGGTTGTCACTTTTTAAAGTCGGTTTGAAAAATTTACTACGCTTTGAATTTGACATGAAAACCCTTATGACAGTAGCTGTTATAGGTGGTGCTATTATTGGAGAATGGGCAGAAGTTGCCATTGTTGTTATTCTCTTTGCAATCAGTGAAGCACTTGAGCGATTCTCTATGGACAGAGCAAGACAATCGATTCGTTCATTAATGGATATCGCTCCTAAAGAGGCACTCGTTAGACGTAATGGGCAAGAAATAATGATTCATGTCGATGATATTGCTGTTGGGGATATTATGATTGTCAAACCTGGTCAAAAGATTGCGATGGATGGTGTAGTCGTAAGTGGCTACTCTGCAGTCAACCAAGCAGCTATTACCGGTGAATCAGTCCCTGTTGAGAAAACAGTTGATGATGAAGTATTTGCAGGTACATTAAATGAAGAAGGATTACTTGAAGTAAAAATAACGAAACTTGTAGAAGATACAACGATTTCTAAAATTATTCATCTTGTAGAGGAAGCACAAGGAGAACGGGCTCCTTCGCAAGCATTTGTCGATAAATTTGCAAAATATTACACACCGATCATTATGATCATTGCAGCATTAGTTGCTATCGTCCCTCCTATATTCTTTGATGGTAGTTGGGAAACATGGGTTTATCAAGGATTAGCTGTTCTTGTTGTTGGTTGTCCTTGTGCGTTGGTCATATCGACTCCGATTTCTATCGTTTCAGCGATTGGGAATGCCGCAAAAAAAGGTGTCCTTGTAAAAGGCGGAGTGTATTTAGAAGAAATGGGTGCCTTAAAGGCTATTGCATTTGATAAAACAGGTACATTAACAAAAGGTGTCCCAGCTGTAACTGATTTTAATGTGTTGAACAAACAGATAAATGAAAAAGAATTACTATCCATCATTACTGCATTAGAGTATCGTTCTCAGCATCCACTTGCATCTGCGATTATGAAAAAAGCAGAAGAGGAGAACATTTCTTATTC
Organism: Niallia sp. M35; assembly: GCF_050971705.1. Taxonomy (NCBI): domain Bacteria; kingdom Bacillati; phylum Bacillota; class Bacilli; order Caryophanales; family Bacillaceae; genus Niallia; species Niallia sp. M35. The sequence continues at coordinate 59,878 of NZ_JBPCEP010000016.1, read as the reverse complement.
TGACGTACAGGTAGAGGACTTCTCTTCTATTACAGGTAAGGGTATCAAAGGTATTGTAAACGGGACTACTTATTACATTGGAAGTCCGAAACTCTTTAAAGAATTAGCAATTTCTAATTTCGATAAAGACTTAGAACAAAATGTTACTACACTTCAAAATCAAGGTAAGACAGCCATGATTATTGGAACCGAAAAAGAAATACTTGCAGTTATTGCAGTTGCTGATGAAGTTCGTGAATCAAGTAAGGAAATTATTCAAAAGTTACATCAACTTGGAATCAAAAAAACAATTATGCTTACAGGTGATAACAAAGGTACTGCTAATGCTATCGGAGGGCAGGTTGGAGTATCTGATATTGAGGCAGAACTAATGCCACAGGACAAATTAGACTTTATTAAACAGTTGAGATCTGAGTATGGCAACGTAGCTATGGTAGGAGATGGTGTCAATGATGCACCTGCATTGGCGGCCTCAACAGTTGGAATTGCAATGGGTGGAGCTGGTACAGATACAGCCCTGGAAACGGCAGACGTCGCTCTAATGGGTGACGATCTAAGAAAACTTCCATTCACTGTAAAACTTAGCCGAAAAACTCTAAATATAATCAAAGCTAACATTACTTTTGCAATTGCTATTAAATTTATTGCCTTACTATTGGTTATCCCAGGTTGGTTAACGCTCTGGATTGCTATCCTTTCTGATATGGGTGCAACCCTTCTGGTAGCACTAAATGGTTTGCGACTAATGAGAGTGAAAGAATAAAGGGAAAAGGGCTAAAAAGGGCTTTCCAGACAGATTGGAAAGCCCTTTTCTAAAAATGATCTCATTAATAGTATAACTTCTAAATATCCAGCCTAATTAAAAATGGAAAGATTGGGTATAAGTAAAACAGCAGCTTTTATATTACATATTGGTATCCACATGGGACAAAAACGCTTTCATCCTTAATTTAAAATAATTCTTTTCATTCTTTATAAAATCGAAGGAGGAAACTGAAATGACTGTTGAAGGAAAAAATGATGTAGATCTGTTAGTTATAGGCGCAGGATCAGGAGGTTATGTAGCTGCCATACGTGCTGCTCAGTTAGGGAAAAAAGTGGTTTTGGTGGATAAAGCAGAACTAGGAGGGGTTTGCCTTAACCGTGGTTGTATACCTTCAAAGGCTCTTATTAGTGCTTCTGAACGAGTAAAACACATAAAACATGCCAACTCAATGGGAATAAAGGTTTCTGGTGAAGTTGAAGTAGAGATGCCAGAAGTAGTGAAGTGGAAGGACGGTATAGTAAATAAACTAACGAATGGAGTTCGGACTTTACTGAAAGGCAATGGAGTGGAAGTCATTAGTGGGGAAGCTTATCTTACTGAACCCTATGTTGCCAAAATCAAAATTGGTAACGAAGAAAAATTCTTTTCATACAAAGACTTAATCCTTGCGATAGGATCATTACCTACTGAGTTAAAAAGTATGCCATTTGATAGAAAAAGAATTATCTCTTCAACTGAGGCATTGATGCTTCAAGAAGTACCAAAACATTTAGTTGTAGTAGGTGGTGGTTATATCGGTTTGGAATTGGGTACTGCTTATGCTAAATTCGGAGCTAAAGTGACCATCCTTGAAGGATCAGATACAATTCTTCCAGGTACGGACCCTATGCTTACAAATGTAGTAAAACGTCATTTAAAGGAACTTGGAATCACAGTTATAACGAATGCTTTAGTCCAAGGTGGAGAAAATACAGGCGATGAAGTAAATGTTCAAGTTCAGGTTAATGGGAAGGAAGAGATAATTAAAGGGGATTATTGCTTAGTTTCCATTGGAAGAAAACCGAACACAGGAAAAGTTGGATTGGAAAATATCGGGGTTGAATTAGATCAACGCGGTTTTATTAAGATAAATAATACATGTCAAACAAATGTTGAACATGTATATGCGATCGGGGACTGTGCTGGTGGTTACCTCCTTGCTCATAAAGCTAGTTATGAAGGTAAGATAGCTGCAGAGGTAATAAGTGGGCTAAAAAGTGTAATTGATTTTCAGGCAATGCCTTTTGTTATTTTTAGCGATCCTGAAGTAGCCTATACAGGTTTAACGGAGAAGGAAGCAAAGGAAGAAGGATATGAAACGGTCTCTAGCCGTTTTCCATTCCAAGCTAACGGCAGAGCTTTATCTGTTTCGGATGCCGATGGTTTTGTACAAGTTGTGGCGGATAAAGAATCTAATCGGGTTTTAGGTGTACAAATGGTAGGGCCAGAAGTATCATCTCTTATTGCTGAAGCAGTTTTTGCAATTGAGTCAGGGGCAACGGCAGAAGATCTCAGCCTTACAATTCATGCACACCCAACTTTACCTGAACCACTCATGGAAGCAGCTGAAGGCGTTATGGGACATGCTATTCATATGCTGAATAAAAAATAATTCGAACAGTTAGAGCATATTTAATTTAACTAGGCCTGCACAATCATACGTGCAGGTCGAATTATTTATTTTGGAGTGACGATTAATGGAAATCATTAATGTTGGATGTATTAAAGAATGGATTGAAGTGTGAATGTCTTACTTGGTCGGAATGTTTCACAAAGGTTCATTCAAATGGCACTTGTTGTTAAAACGTGATAGAAGAATGAAGGTATTTTGAAAAAGATAAAAGCTTACTTAACTGAGAAACAATTCGAAAAGATAGTATTAATAAAGGATGATTTTAAAAGTGAATATTACTAGAGAAAAGTTAGAAAATCAACAAATTTGGATCTATGGTATATCGCTTCTGTTTGGAGGGATTCTAGGTATCTCAAACGAGGATTTAGGAAAAGGCTTAGATTGGGCTATTTCGCCACTCATAGCCATTCTCATGTATGGAATGTTTGCACAAATTCCATTCTTAAAACTACGTGAGGCAATTTCAAATCTCAGATTCATGGCGGCATTACTAATTGGAAATTTTATAGCTGTGCCTATAATTGTTTGGATATTAACAATGATATTTCCACAATCTCCACCAATTTTATTAGGCGTTTGTTTGGTTTTACTTACGCCATGTATTGACTACGTAATAGTCTTTACTCAACTTGGAAAGGGAAATGAGAAATTAATGTTAGCTTCCACGCCTATTTTGTTTGTAGTACAAATGATATTACTTCCATTGTATTTATGGCTATTTATAGGTGAAGAAATGGGAGGAGTTGTTCATATAGAGCCATTCCTAGAAGCTTTTTTATTACTAATAGTTACGCCTTTAATATTAGCGATCATTACTCAATTGTGGGCTAAAAAGACAGCACTAGGTGAGAAGGTATTAGATATTACAACGTGGTTCCCCGTACCATTTATGGCTTTAGTATTAATTGTGGTAGTGACTTCCCAAATTGGTAAGGTATACAGTGATTTCGAAATTATTGTGCGTGTGATTCCGATATATATTTTGTTTTTAATCATTACACCATTTATATCGCGTTTTATCGCATTTGTGTTCAAATTAGATATAGGTGCAGGAAGAGCATTAATCTTTAGTACTGGAACAAGGAACTCCCTTGTAGTTCTTCCTTTAGCATTAGCTTTACCCGATTCTTGGGCAACGTTAGCTGCAGCTGTGATTGTTACACAGACCATTGTGGAGTTGATCGGAGAATTATTCTATATCAAGGCTATACCTAAATTGATACTGAAAGATCATACTGATTACAAAGAGGGACTTTAAGTAATATTAATGTTTGATTGAGAGAGGGAAATGAATATATCAATAGTTTCTTCTTTTACTAAACCAGTTAATAGAAGCTTTAGTGATCTACAACAATCATGCGCGATTGTAGAGCAACATAGGTAGAAAATGATCAAACTTTTTTATAAAAACCAAACTTAAATCTGCTGGATAAGAATCCATTTTGATCAAACTTTTTTCAAAAATGGATTCTTTTTATTTATCGTAAAATATGGGTTTGCGAGGTATTTTTGATCAAACTTTATTTCAAAGCAACACTTAAACAAGATACTTCCACAAACGGACGCTTTAATGAAGCAACGAAAAAAGCCTAATTTCTCAATTTATTGGGACATTGGGCTTTTTATATTTACTTATAGTGCAAAATCGCGTTTAAAAAACGTGCAATTTATCTCTTAAAGTCACAGTTAATCGATAAAATATAAATAATACTATTCTTGACCCTATACCATGGTACAGGGTTTATACTTTATATGAGGTGAGATAAATGCAATTTCGTATTGGAGAACTGGCTGAAAAGTGTAGCGTTAACAAGGAGACCATACGATATTATGAACGTTTAGGATTAGTTCCAGAGCCTGATCGTACCGAAAAAGGGTACCGAATGTATTCAGAACCAACCGTCGATCGGTTGAATTTTATCAAACGGATGCAGGAACTGGGATTTACCTTAAACGAAATTGATAAATTGCTAGGGGTCGTCGATCGCGACGAAACCAAATGCCGTGATATGTATGATTTCACTGTTCTTAAGATAGAGGACATCCAGCGTAAAATTGAAGATCTTAAGAGAATTGAACGAATACTGGTGGATCTTAAAGAAAGATGTCCCGAAAACAAAGATATTTACGAATGCCCTATTATTGAAACACTGATGAAGAAATAAGAGGTGAAACAGGATGAAAAATACAATAAAAAGCACAGGTTGGTTTCTTGTCGCTCTAATCACATGCCCATGCCATCTGGTTTTACTGCTTCCGTTGTTTGCAGGAACAGCATTGGCATCATACTTCACGGAATATAAAGATATTATTTTCATCATGATGGGTCTGTTGTTCGTTTTTGCTCTTTTTATGGGTTGGAGGAAACTTAATCCAGAAACAAAGAAAGAAAGCACAACGACACATGATTGTTGTAGCATGGAGAGGTTTAAAGCATGAAGGAAAGAGTGTCGCAATTAGCTACCATCTTTTCGGCTTTTGTTATGGCTGGATGCTGCCTGGGCCCGTTGATTTTTATCCCCCTGGGATTAACCGGTTTTGCCGGAGCATTAGCCTTCTACTCATTGAAATATCGATTATTGTTTAGCATCGTAACGATTATCCTTCTTGCTTACTCCTTTTACATGGTTTATGGAAGAAAGGGAAAAAGAAAAAGTTCTATCATCGGCTTATGGATCACGACATTTTTCGTTTTTTGTATGTTTCTTTTTTTATTTCTAGTTGAAGGTGGATTATAAAAATGAGGTGTTTATATGAGAGTACACTTAATTAGGATTAATTATCCCTTCTGTTAGTGGTTAGTGCGTGTAGTAACGAAAAAGAAGCACAAAATACTATAGATGCTAAGGAGCATGTAAAAGCTACCATTGAAAAAACTAAAACAGGGACATTTACGGTTTTGGGGATGGATTGTTGTCCGCCTTCAGTTGTCAAAGATGTTTTGAAACAAGTGAATGGTGTTGGCAAAACAGCCATTAAAGTCAGTGGAAGTAAGGGGAAAGTAACAGTATCTTATGATGATAAGAAAACGGATTTAAAATCAATTAAGTTGGCAGTGTCGGATTTAGGGCTTGGAGTCGAGTAAAAGGAGGGCTTTAACATGAAAAAATATCGAGTAAACGTTCAAGGAATGACCTGTACGGGTTGCGAAGAGCATGTTGCTGTTGCTCTTGAAAACATGGGAGCAAACGGGATTGAAGTGGATTTTCGCCGTGGGGAAGCTGTATTTGAACTTCCAAATGACGTAGAAGTTGAAACAGCGAAGAAAGTGATTGCTGAAGCTAAATATCAACCAGGAGAAGTTGAAGAAATACAATTGCAAGAAATGGTACAGTTAGGTGATGAAGGTGACTATGATTACATCATCATTGGTTCCGGCGGAGCTGCCTTTTCATCAGCCATTGAAGCCGTGAAATATGGAGCAAAAGTGGCGATGATTGAGCGTGGAACAATTGGTGGAACATGTGTAAATATTGGTTGTGTTCCTTCAAAGACCTTGTTACGTGCTGGCGAAATTAATCATTTAGCAAAAAACAATCCGTTTGTAGGATTGCATACATCAGCCGGTGAAGTTGATTTGGCGCCATTGATTAAACAAAAAAATGAGTTGGTAACAGAGCTTAGAAACTCTAAATATGTTGATTTAATTGATGACTATGGTTTCGAATTAATAGAAGGTGAAGCAAAATTCGTAGATGAAAAAACTGTTGAAGTGAACGGAGCACTTATATCGGCTAAACGATTCTTAATCGCGACAGGTGCTTCACCAGCTAAACCAAACATTCCTGGGCTTAATGAGGTAGATTATTTAACTAGCACGTCTTTACTTGAATTAAAGAAGGTACCAAAACGTCTTGTGGTTATTGGTTCTGGTTATATTGGCATGGAATTAGGACAACTATTTCATAATCTCGGCTCAGAAGTTACGTTAATGCAACGAAGTGAACGCCTCTTAAAAGAATATGATCCAGAGATTTCAGAATCAGTTGAAAAATCTCTAGTCGAACAAGGAATAAATCTTGTAAAAGGAGCAACCTATGAACGAATCGAAAAAAATGGAGACATAAAAAAGGTTCTTGTAGAAGTTAATGGCAAGAAGCGTATCATTGAAGCAGATCAATTGCTAGTTGCGACAGGCAGAACACCAAACACGGCTACTTTAAACTTACAGGCAGCAGGCGTGGAAATAGGTTCTCGTGGTGAAATCATAATAGATGATTATTCAAGAACAACAAATACTCGTATTTATGCCGCAGGAGATGTCACGCTAGGTCCCCAATTCGTGTATGTGGCAGCCTATCAGGGTGGAGTGGCAGCAGGAAATGCTATCGGAGGACTGAACAAAAAGCTAAATTTAGAAGTGGTTCCAGGGGTTACGTTTACGGGCCCGGCAATTGCAACCGTTGGTTTAACGGAGCAACAGGCAAAAGATAAAGGCTATGAGGTTAAAACATCCGTTTTACCGTTAGATGCCGTTCCGAGGGCCTTGGTTAATCGGGAAACAACAGGCGTGTTTAAATTAGTGGCAGACTCGAAAACAATGAAAGTTTTGGGAGCTCATGTGGTGGCAGAAAATGCAGGAGACGTAATTTATGCAGCTACATTAGCTGTCAAATTCGGTTTAACCATAGATGATATTCGCGAAACCCTTGCCCCATATTTAACAATGGCAGAAGGGTTAAAATTAGCTGCCCTTACGTTTGATAAAGATGTTTCAAAATTATCTTGTTGTGCTGGTTAAATCTTCTTTTTTGGAGCTTTTTTACCTTACCTTTTGCTACTAACGGGTCGCTTTAGTATAGTAAGAAACATTACTTCAATATTGATTCTTTTATACTAAGATCTTCCACACTCAGACGCTTTTCTAGAGTAACGAAAAAAGTCCAAATTCTCAATTTTAATACTGAGAAATTGGGCTTTTTATTATTGTAATTTCCTTATCGTTGTAAATCCGCATTTTCCTGACGCTACCCCATCAAAAAGATGATTCTTCCGTTGTTCCAGTCTGCTATTGTTTCGGTTGGACAAAAGAAAAAATTAAACAATATATTGAAAAAGGACTTACTCCTAATCCAGTAAAACATATTCGTGAAAACATAAAAGGAAACCGATGTGGTTGTGAGGTGAACAACCCTCAAGGTAGTTGTTGTTTAGGGAATGTTATTGGCTATATCAAAGAACTAACCTAAATAAAAATTCACCTTCAACGAAATGATCAAACTTTTTTATAAAAAATTGAACTAAGTATTGATATGAGAATCCATTTTTATCAAACTTTTAACATTTCAAAGCTACAATTAGCATGAAAGACGTAAATATTGTGTAAGGATATAGGAAACTGTTTTTTTATTTATAAAAAAAAGAAAGAGCTTGGACATTTATTGTAGCCCATGCTCTTTCTGTTGTTATTTTCTACCAACAATCGTCATACATAGAATGGTTTTGGTTCTGGTGGTTATTCGTGGTACTATTATTTGAATTTGTCTGTCCTGTATTTAAATTCTTTGATGTTGAGGTTTCATTAGGTATATTGTTTTGATGATTATTCATGAAAGAATCCATCATTTCAGAACAATAATCCATCATTTGTTGCAAATTTCCATTCCCATTCCCTTGACTAGGAGTGTTGTTTGAATGTGCAAGAGCAGCAGTGCCAATACCTAGAAATAAAGCAATAGCTACAAAAGACGTAAGTAATTTTTTCAATACTTCCACCCTCCTTTGTCTTCATTATACCCATATATATAAAATACGAAAAAAGGGAAGATTGAATTTTACAAAAATTCAAAAATGATAAAGCTTTCTTTATAAGTAAAATAAACTTTTTTAAACAAACACTGAGTTTTACCTATATACATATTTTAGATTGATCGCTCGTATGAAAAGGAGGGTAAAAATGTATTATTATCCTAATCAATGGTATCAATATCCATATGTTTATCGATTAGAAGAAAATAATGGACAAGAGGAAAAGGAATGGGAAATTGAGAAAAAATTTATGGATGATATGAGGAAAATGATGTATCAGCAATTGTTGATGCAAAAGGAAATATTAGAAAAGATCCATCATATTGAAAGGAGATTATGTAATTTAGAAAGAAAGTATAAAGGCCTTTCATAATATATAAACAGGTTACTCCTTTTTTTCACTAAAAAAATTCTATGGGTGTAGCTCTTAACAAGTTACACCCATAGAATTTTTAACCTTCGAATTGATAAAGAGGTGTGCTTAAATATCTTTCTCCATTACTTGGAATAATCGCAACAACTTTTTTTCCTTTACCAAGCTTCTCAGCTACTTTCAAGGCAGCATATATGGCAGCTCCTGAAGAAATCCCACCAAGAATCCCTTCTTGTTTTGCTACCAGACGTGAAGTTTCAAAAGCTTGCTCATTCTCTACTGTAATGACCTCATCATAAATTTCAGTATCTAAAATTTCCGGTATGAATCCAGCTCCAATTCCTTGAATTTTATGAGGTCCTGGCTTACCGCCAGAAAGGACTGGGGATGCTACTGGCTCAACGGCAACAATATGTATTGCTGGAAACTTTTCCTTAAGGACCTGACCAGCACCTGTAACCGTACCTCCTGTACCAATTCCAGAAACAAAAGCATCAATTCCACCAATTTCTTCAGCTTGACCAACAAGCTCTTGTCCAGTTGTTTCTTGATGGATTTTTGGATTGGCTGGATTATTAAACTGCTGAGGAACAAAATACTGTGGATTTTCCTCCAATAACTCTTGAGCTTTGCGAATTGCTCCCCCCATACCTTCCGGTCCAGGAGTTAAAACGAGCTCGGCACCATAGGCACGGAGTAAATTTCGACGTTCCATACTCATGGTTTCTGGCATGACGATAATCGTTTTGTATCCCTTTGCGGCAGCTACCATTGCTAACCCAATTCCTGTATTTCCACTAGTTGGCTCAACAATCGTACTTCCCGGCTTTAGGATTCCATCTTTTTCAGCTGCTTCAATCATGGCTATAGCAATACGATCCTTTACACTACTTCCTGGGTTAAAATATTCAAGCTTTAAATAGACATCTGCATGATCAGGATTTACAACGCGATTTAGTTTAACAAGTGGAGTATTCCCGATAAGTTCTACAATTGAATTAGCCACTTTCATCAAAATCTCCTCCAATACTAGTAATTGTTGGTATATAGGCTTACCAACCACTGCCCTTCACAGTGATAGGGCTTATCTTTCCTGAAATGGCGATAGCTATTTATTACCACCCTATATCACAGTCGTTATCACGTATTGTCTATGACTTAGTTCAACTTTCATTGCATTTTGCTCATTATTTTTCGTACTGAGCATAGCGTTTAAGGCTTGTCCCTGGTCGCTGAGACACAAATCATACATATTTTTGATTTCTTGTTCGGTTAGATTTGGCTGCATTTCCTTCATAAATGGTAGTGTGTACGATCGAACATTGAGTGATTATTGCTATTGTTATTACTGTTGTGTGCTAACGCAGTAGTTCCGATTTCAATCAATAATACAATTTATCACCTCCTTTCGAAAGGATGATAAAAAAACTTAAAAGCTCTTTCCTGAAGAGTTTTACGGAATATTCATATAAAGAAAAACACACTTCATTTCAATAATAAAATAATCGTTTAATTAATAAAGTTATTTTGTCAATTTCTTTAAAAATCGAATGAGAAATGGATTTGTGTCTATAATCTAGGATAGATTTTTTTGTGTTTTAGATTCTCTATAAGTACTTATCATTAATAAAATAGCTCCACTAACTAAAAATACATCCGCAGTATTAAAAATTGGATAATTAATAAATGTAACTTCGAACATATCTGTTACTTCCCCAAAAATTAAACGATCTACAACGTTTCCCATTGCACCTCCTATAAAAAATCCAAAGGCTATACGTGTTAGCTTATCGGAGACTTTACGAGAATAAATAAGGCCAAAGACAATAACAATAATTGCAATACTAATCAAGAATATTTTTTGTCCCGAAAAAATTCCCCAGGCAGCACCCGCATTACGATGAGATGTTAATTGAAAAACACCATTGATAAGTGGAATGGATTGTCCGTAGTCCATAAAATTTCGAACTAAATATTTACATAATTGATCAATACTTACTGTGAGAATAATGATCCAATACAAAGTCGTCACCTCGGAGTTCTATTTTCTATAAAGAATTGTACTTAATACTTTAAAAGTAAAGGGGATTTATCAGTAAAATGATCGTAAGTCATTACGGTTAATTGAGAATTTAATTATTTTCAAAATTTACGAAGTGAGACCACAGGTTAGAAAATATATTATTTTCTGCCATGATATAAAGGCCTAATCCTATAAACACAATTGGAATAACCCATCGGCCGTATTTCTCAAGTGTTTCAGAAACATATCTGAATCTTGCTAGACGATATCCGATTAAACACCAGACCGCAACCATTATAAAGAAAGTAACAACTGTAATGACCAGTTGGTTGTTATTTAAAGTAGAAAAGAACGGAACATAAATTCCAATATTATCTCCACCATTAGCAAAGGTGATAAAGGCTACACTTAAATAGAACTTATTAAATTTATTTAAACTGGAAAGAATAGCACCTTCATTTTCATCTTCACCCTTTATAAACAGTTTAACTCCTAGGTAGATCGGGATTAGTCCTAATAATCCTACCCACTGATCAGGAATGAGTGTTACTCCAAATGTAGCTAAAAGGCTAATTAAAACTAAAAGTGCAAAACCAAGATATTGGCCAATGACTATATCTTTAGGGTAAATACGACTTCCCTTCGGCTGCATGTTAACCGTTCGGCCATTACTTGCTTTAGCTTGTGAACTTGCCTGAGAGAACAGCAACATCAAGACAAAAATATCATCGATATTGGTTACTATAAAAGACCCTAAAGCAGAGAGAATAGTTAAAATTAAATTCATAAAAAAACTCCTTTTTAAAATACGGAATAGAATATATTTTGTTGTGTTAGTTTGTTACACATTCTATTATTTACCCTTCATGTAATGATTTAGAATTTCACTTTGCACGATCCTAAAATTAATAGATAGTATTTTAGGTGAAAATATTGGAAGTTATTATTCAAATAATCATTTGAGTATATTGTGCTTTTAGATTAAAATTATTAATGTAAAATGTCAACATTAAAATGTTGGTTTGAATGAAAATAAAAAGGGAGAGTAAAATGAAAAACAAAAGAACCAGATCTATTGTACGTATTAGCCTTCTACTTCTTATGGCTTTAGCAGTAGCCTATACTCTTTATCAAAACTTTTTCACTGAAAGAATACGGGTTCAAGCAGGGGATCAAGCACCTGATTTTGTTCTTGAAGATATGAACGGTAACAACGTTCAACTTTCTGATTTAAAAGGAAAAGGAGTTTTTCTAAACTTTTGGGGTACTTGGTGCAAGCCTTGTGAAAAGGAAATGCCATATATGGAAAGACAGTATAACCATTTTAAGAATCTTGGTGTAGAGATATTGGCGGTTAATATTGCAGAAAGTGATATTGCTATTGAATCGTTTGTAAATAGGCATGGGCTTACATTTCCTATACTTAAAGATAAAGATCGAGCTGTGACGGAAGCATATGACATAACCCCGATTCCTACAACATTTTTGATCGATAAGAAAGGAAAAGTGTTAAAAGTGATCACAGGAAGTATGACCGAAAGGGATATAGCAAATTACATGGAACTCATTAAGCCATAGAATTAATAAACAGTTAGGTGGTATCTTTTTGGAACAACTAAGCTTATTTCTTGCATTTGGTGCAGGTCTTTTATCATTTATTTCGCCTTGTTCACTTCCTTTGTATCCAGCTTTTCTTTCCTATATTACAGGAGTGTCTATAAATGACCTAAAAGAAGGAAAAGGTATTTTAAGAAGGAAAGCTTTTATACACACCATCTTGTTTTTGGTAGGATTTTCCATCATATTTTTAGCTTTGGGACTTTCTACTTCTTTTATCGGTACATTTTTTATGGATTATCAAGATTTGTTAAGGCAACTTGGAGCTATTGTGATGGTGTTTTTTGGTTTAGTTCTAACAGGGGTTCTTAAATTTGATTTCCTACTTTCTGATAAGAAAATTCATTTTCAAAAGAGGCCTTCAGGTTATATTGGATCAATTTTAATTGGGCTTGGTTTTGCTGCTGGATGGACTCCTTGTACAGGTCCAATTCTTGCAGGTGTCATTGCATTAGGTGTATCAGACCCAGGAAAAGGATTACTATACATGCTGTTCTATGTCTTAGGTTTTTCTATTCCATTTCTATTAATGTCTTTATTTATCGATAAGATGACTTTTCTAAAGAAACACAGTGCAATCTTTATGTCAATAGGAGGCATTTTGATGATTGTGATGGGGGGATTATTGTACTTTAATATGATGACAAAAATTATTGCAGTCTTAACAAGTTTGTTCGGAGGATTTACTGGATTTTAAGGGGTTTTTAGAATCATTCTTTTTAATGGATTAAAAAGCAAATCTGAAAAATTAAAAGTGTAGTTAAGTATATTTAAATGATTAAATCGTAAGGAGTTATTAGAATGGAACATGTCAAATGCGAATGTGGTCACTCCATTCCACATGGAACGGTTCTTTGTGAATCTTGTGGACGAACTATCGGGAATAAGAAGGATGAAGTTTCTGAAAAACTATTGGATATGAGATACGATGGAGGCGCAAGACGCTCACAAACATATAAAAAGTCACTTATCGATAAGATTTGGAACTTTTTCTCATCCGTTAAAGTAGGAATTTGGATAATTGTTCTTCTTTTAATTGCTTCTGCGATTGGAACCATTTTTCCTCAAGAGATGTATATTCCTCCAACCGTTGTCCCACAAGAGTTTTATAAAGATGAATATGGATTTCTTGGACAAATGTATTATGAATTAGGTTTTCACAATCTATATAGTTCATGGTGGTATTTTTTATTAATAGCAGCTCTTGGGATATCACTTGTTGTCGCGAGTTTGGACCGGTTTATTCCATTGTATCGCGCTTTGAAAAAGCAAGGGATTACACGTCATGAAAGTTTCTTGCGTAGACAACGTCTTTTCAGTGAAACAAATGTCGAAGAGAACCTTGATGAACAACTGGATTTGATAATATCCAACTTGAAGAGGAAGCGTTATCAAGTACGTGAAGAAAATGGTCATTTTCTAGCTGAAAAAAGTCGATTTTCAAGATGGGGACCTTATGTGAACCATGTTGGACTAATTATTTTCCTCATTGGAGGAATGCTGCGATTTGTGCCGGGGATGTATGTAGACGAAATGCTTTGGATTCGTGACGGTGAAACAAGTGTTATCCCAGGAACCGATGGAAAATACTATTTAACCAGCGATAAGTTCATTATGGATACCTATCAAAAAGATCAAGAGGATGAAGTTTTTTCTAATACTCTTTCACGAGTCGGAGATGGAAATGTCGTTAAAAACTTTCAAACAAACGTGACTTTGTATGAACGAAAGGGTGAAATTGTTCACGGGGCAGAACCTGAACTTGAAAAGATAAAAGATGAACAAATTAGAGTTAATTACCCCTTAAAACACGATTCATATGCTCTTTATCAAACCTCTTATAAATTAAATGAACTAAATAAGTTTAATTTTAATTTAGTAGACAAAGAGACAGAAGAAAGTTTTGGCAAGATTAAAGTTGATTTGTTAGAGCCAAACAAGGAGTATGATTTAGGCAATGGGTATAAAGTTGAAATTGTGACTTATTTGCCAAACTTCTATTTCAATAGTGAAGGTGTACCTGATACAAAAAACCGTGTTCCCGACAATCCAGCATTTGTATTTAACATGATATCTCCTGAAAAACCAGAAGGTGAAAGAAGCTTTATTGCCATTAAACAAACATTTGACCCAGACGAAGATAATCAATTAAAAATGAAATTTGAAGGCGTTGAAACAAAAAACCTGTCAGCCCTTACAGTTCGGAAAGATAATACGTTATGGTTTCTAGGAGTTGGCGGTGCTATTTTCATGATTGGAGTTATTCAAGGAATGTATTGGAATCATAGACGTATATGGATTAGACGGGATGGTGACAACGTATTAATTGCAGGACATACAAATAAAAATTGGTATGGTATACAAAATGAAGTGAACGGTATTTTAAAAGAAACCAGCATTCAAGAACTAACCGATCAAACAAACGAGAAAAGCTAAAATTCGTAAAGGAGGAAATGATGTGGTAGCCCTTAGCAGTAACTTATTATATGCAGCATTCTTACTATATCTAGTTGCAACATTTTTATTTGGAGGAGCTATTCGAGATAAGAGAAAACAATATGAAAAACCAAGTAAATGGGCAAAAGTCGCAATAACTATCACTATTCTAGCTTTTGCTTCCCATTTGGGATATTTTATTACTCGATGGGTCGCTTCTGGACAAGCGCCTGTTAGTAATATGTTTGAATTCATTACAGCCTTTAGCATGATGATGGTCCTGGCTTTCATAATTCTTTATTTTATCTATAAGGTAGCAGTATTAGGTTTGTTTACTTTACCAATAACATTATTGATTATTGCTTATGGGAGTATGTTTCCGACAGACATTTCTCCATTAATACCAGCACTTCAAAGCGATTGGCTTGCT
Organism: Niallia sp. M35; assembly: GCF_050971705.1. NCBI lineage: Bacteria > Bacillati > Bacillota > Bacilli > Caryophanales > Bacillaceae > Niallia > Niallia sp. M35. Next base: position 44,813 of record NZ_JBPCEP010000016.1, on the reverse strand, counting down.
ATTCACGTAACAACAACTGCACTAGGTTCAGCTATTTTGGCCAGTAGTTTCATTTCAGGGGTCATTTATTTACTTCGTTCTGTTGATCAGACGAAACGCTCAAAAGGGACCTTTTGGCTAGAAGTTGTCATGTACACGATTGTGGCGACACTTGCTTTTGTAGTGGTTACAAGTGTTTTCAGAGGGATGGAGTATGAAGCCGTCTACAAATGGGTTGATAAAAATGATCAAGAGGTTGAAATGACATATAATCTACCTTCCATTGTAGGTCCAAATCAAGGTGAATTACTTACAAAAGGTAAAATGGAAGCCTTTGTTGAAGTACCAGCTATCATTGCAGCAGGCAAACTAAACACAGTTATCTGGTCATCTGTTACAGGTTTATTTTTATACGGGGTGCTAAGACTGATTTTAAGAAAAAGAATTGCTGCAGCGCTTCAGCCATTAACGAAAAATATCAAACTTGATTTGGTCGATGAAATCGGATACAGATCCGTTGCAATAGGTTTTCCAATATTCACTTTGGGTGCTCTTATTTTTGCGATGATCTGGGCTCAAATTGCGTGGACGCGTTTCTGGGGATGGGATCCTAAGGAGGTATGGGCCTTAATTACATGGTTATTTTATGCTGCCTATTTACACCTCCGCCTATCGAAAGGTTGGCATGGTGAAAAATCAGCATGGCTCGGAGTAATAGGTTTTGGAATTATTATTTTCAACCTAATTTTCGTTAATCTAATTATTGCTGGTCTACACTCTTATGCATAAAGAAATAAATTCTTTTAAAGCTAACTAAAAGTTTATGTGATAAATCTAAATTCATTTTTATCTATGTTATTGGAGGGGAATAATCTTGTAGATCCCCTCCACTTATGTAAATTGACAGTATTTTTGAAAATGTATTTTAAACATATCCGAATTTCTATTCTTATTCAACTCTCCTTATGATGAAAAGAAAGTAGAACCATCGATTTAAAAATTTCATCATCGATATAGTAAAATGCTAATTTACCTTCCTTTCTATAGTTAGCTACACCTGAGCGTTTTAAAAACCTCAAATGATACGAAGCTGTAGCTATAGAGGACTGAATAATATTAGCCACATCACATACACAAAGTTCCCCTTCTATAGCTAATGAAAGAATAATCTTTAATCGTGTCTCATCAGCAAGAAGTTTAAATTTTTTTGATAGATGAAGTGTACTTTTAGAACTTAACAAATCTTGTAACCTTGATACTTTTATAGGGTCATAACAATAGATCTCACATTCATCTTTTAGAGTATCTTTTATATTTTTATCAACTAATGACAATTTTCCCACCTCATTAAAAATATGTGATTAGCTTATAATGAGCAAGCTTTAATGTCAATATTCAAATATTTACTTGAATAAAGAAGCGAAGTGTTTCATATTCTTTTATGTCACAAATCGTAAGATCAACATGTTACTTTATTTTCGCTCTTAGTTTATAAGTAATCCAAAAATCATCATAAGTTATTATAAATGAAGGGATGCATGTTTAATGGATAAAAACAAGAAAGGTGATTATATCCCTGCACTAAAATACCATTGGATGACTCGATTTTATGATCCGTTAATTCAATGGGGAATGCAAGAAAAAAAGTTTAAAACGCATTTAGTTAAGCAAGCAAACCTCCAACAAAAGGAAACGATAATGGATTTAGCTTGCGGTACAGGTACGCTGGCACTTTTAATACAGCAATCACAACCTGGTGTGCAAGTAATTGGGGTTGATGCTGATCCTGAAATATTATCAATTGCTATGGAGAAAATTAAAGAAACTCAAGTTAATAATATCACCTTTGAGGAAGGGTTTTCTTATAAACTTCCCTTTTCCAATAATCTATTTCATCACATATTTACAAGTTTATTTATTCATCATTTAACTCTGGAAATGAAAAAGAAAACATTTGAAGAAGTTTATCGGACACTCAAATCTGGTGGCCAATTCCATATTATTGATTTTGAAAAGCCACAAAATTGGTTGATGCGTGTTGCATTTTTTCCTATTCAATTTTTAGATGGGTTTGAAACAACTTCAAATCATGTTAAAGGGGTTATCCCTAGCCTATTAAAAGAAACAGGATTTGTTTTAATAGAAGAAACTGGACAATTTTCAACTATCACGGGCACACTAAGGGCATATAAAGCTTTTAAGCCATAAGCTGTTTGATTTTTTATCAGACTTCTTGCATTATGTAATTTTTAAATGTCCATTTTACTGTAAATAGTATTGACCATAAAAAATTAAAACAGAGAGATGGGAATGACATACATGGAGAATATTTCACCTTTAAAAGCAGTTACGGATATCTGGAAGGTTAAACGAGGCAAACCAGAAGACATTCTCTCTCGGCAACTATCTCGTTTAACTGACCTTATTAGTTTTGCAAGATCAAACTCTCAATATTACGCACAAAAATATAGCGAGTTGCCTGAACGGATTTCAAGCATACAGCAAATCCCTCCAGTCACCAAATCAGAACTCATGGACCATTTTAATGATTGGGTAACTGATCCAGAAATCACCATAGAAGGTGTAAAGGAATTCGTGTCAAATATGTCATTAGTTGGACATCTTTATTTAGGGCGCTATATGGTTTCGACCACTTCAGGGTCAACCGGAGTACCTGGAATCTTTATTCAGGATAAAGCTTCAGATACTATCATGAAAACATTAATGGCTATTCGCGGAACAACAAAATTAAAATGGAGTGACATATTGAAAGTAGCAGCCAAGGGCGGACGAAATGCGGCGGTATGTTCTACGGCTGGTCATTTTACGGCATTCAGCACAGCTGAACGTCTGCGTTTAAGAAATCCTTCGAACGGAAAAATTAGAGCTTTTTCTATCCAATTCCCCCTTTCCACGCTTGTAAAAGAATTGAATGAATATCAACCAGCCTTAATTGGGGGGTATGCAACAGCGATGGAAATTCTAGCAGAGGAACAAAAAGCAGGTCGGTTACATATTCAGCCTGTTGCAATCCTTTTGGGGGGAGAAAAGTTATATCCAAATGTTCGTGCGAAACTAGAATCTGTTTTCCAAGCTCGCGTTCTAGATCTTTACGGCGGTACAGAAGCAACAGCCATGACTTTCGAATGTGAAGAAGGTCAGTTTCATGTAAATACCGATTGGATTATATTTGAACCGGTAGATGAATTTTACCAACCTGTGCCATCAGGAAAACAATCCCATTCGGTTTTAATTACAAATCTGGCCAACAGAATTCAGCCCCTAATTCGTTATGAACTAACTGACCGTGTCACCATGTTTTCGGAACCATGCAAATGCGGGAGACCATTCCCGGTCGTTCAAGTCGAAGGGAGAACGGATGACATTTTAAAATTCTCTACCTCCAACGGTCAAATCGTTCATATTCTGCCCTTGGCTCTAAAAACCATTGTGGAGGAAATACTAGGCGTAAGGCGTTTTCAACTAATTCAAACGGCACCAGATAAATTAACAGTACGTTTAGAAGTAGACGAGGGTAATCTTAGAGATCAAGTTTGGGAAAATGTTAGAGAAGCCCTATTAGATTACTTTGCTACCCAGGGACTAACTAACCTTTCAATAGAAAAATCGGAAGAATTGCCACAAAGGCACCTTAAAAGTGGAAAGTACCAGCATGTTTTGATTGATTATCTTAAATAAAACAAATATTAAATAACATTGACGTATATTCTGTACGCTAAGAGATTTCAAATTTGCTTACAGTATTAAATTCACGTTTTTGCTCTGGACATATAAAGACAAGGCTAATTCACCTTAGTGTTGGAGAAATCAGTCTTATCTTTTCTATTTATTATATTAGATCCCAAATAGTACATAAAATAAATATCATAAACATTATTACTTTTAATAATAAGCTTTTTTTGTACTACACGTAACAAAAACGAACATTTTTGTTACGTGTAGTGATGATCAACTTTTAGTCTAGCTAACTCGTATAATGAGCGTAACAAAAATATGTCACAATATTATTCGTAACAATATTTATCACGAATGGATTTTGGTACAATATTTGATAGAGGAGAGGATGAACATGAAGTTTGGCTATATGCGTGTTTCTACATTTGATCAAAATTTGGATCGCCAAAAGAAACAACTTGAAGAATTTGGGTGTGATCGCATTTTCTTTGAAAAAGTAACTGGTACGAAACGAGGGCGACCGGAGTTGAATCGTATGTTGGAATTTTTGCGAATGAACGATACGGTTGTTGTGACGGATCTGACTCGTCTATCCCGTTCTACGAAAGACCTTATTGAAATTACAGAACTCATCTCACAAAAGGGAGCGCATTTAAAAAGTTTAAAGGAATCCTGGCTTGATACAACAACAGCACATGGGAAAATGTTGTTTACTATCTTTGCGGGTATTGCTCAATTTGAGAGAGATTTAACTTCTGAACGGACAAAAGAAGGGATTCTGGCTGCAAGGAAACGAGGAAAATATCCTGGAAGACCGAAAACCGATGAGGAAAAGGTTAAGTATGCCTTGTATCTTATGGACCAAGGGTTGAGTCGTACTGATGCTGCCGAGAAGGCTGGTATTTCTCGCATGACTTTGTATCGTAAGATGCAAAATAACAATAAAATCGAGTAGCAACCATCGGACAAAGGAATTCTGTCGATCATTTCTCAGATTTACTTTGCCCCTGGTTGCACGAACGCTGGTACTGCCCCTAGAAGGTGAATTGGATTATCAAAACTTATTATTGATTTGCCTTTTTGAATTATATGATATTACCGTTAAATATGCAGGGGATAGTGGTAAAAATCTATATCTAGTTTTTGATAAAATGACGATTACAGAAAATGAATTAATAAAGTATTGTAATGAATGGATAAGGGGGATAATTGGTATTGTATTTGAAAATTAACGACTTTATTATTCTTTCAAACAATTATTTGATTTTTTAATCATCTTTATTATTCCTATTACTAAAAAATTTAGAAAGAGAAAAAGTTAAATGAAGCTTGCTAGAAAAAAAAGATGTGGAAGTATTTCGCACCTGCCGTTTAGAAGGATTAATGAACATCCACCAAAATGGACATAAAATACGGACTGTTGGTTCGCAAATATAAAAAGGTTGTAGAGGAGTTGCTTCTTTCTCTACAACCTTTTATATTTATTTGTAAAATGATATTTGTAAAATACTATTATCTTTATCATCTATTATAAATACAATTTTTTTATAAATTGATGATAGTAAGTTTATACCCAAATTATTATTAATATCGCTATTTAACGAAATATTATCCGGTGAAGGAATAGCAAAGCTAATTGGATAATGACTTTGTAAAAAATTCAGTAAGTGTTTATGTTCTGAATCTATTGATGAAGAATTAGTAGATAGTGTGTCAAGTAAATAGTAACTTAATATTCTTTTCTCTGGTACAATAGGATCGGTTTCAGTCATCTCTAATGACACCATTTCTTCAGGGTCACTAACCAATGTATTTATCGTTTTTTTCTTATAAAAACAATTTAAAAAAGGGCTTAGAGTATTCTTTTTCACCGAGTCTCTAAAATTATCAATAGCTTGCTGTTTGGGGTGTGATAATAGAATAGCAATTTTATTATTGTCCTTATAACAATAATATCCTTTATTAAATAAGCATATAATATTATCATATTCGTATTTATTATTTTTATTTATATATATTAACTCTTGGAAATCATCAGAAATATAGTAGTATTTTGAAATTATCATTTGTTGCACAATCGATAAATTATTAGGTACTTCAATATTTCTTATGTTTGTTATTTTTTCTTTATGGTCGAAGTTAACAATTACATTATTTTCTGTATCTAAAATAACTAATTCTTCTCTAGAAATTTTTTTGAAATTTTTCATTTTATTTTACTGTCACTTTATTGGAGAAAATTTGTTGAACTATTAAAGTACTGTCTGGAGCTGTAAGTGCCGTTAAAGTACCTCCTACTTTTATTCTATAAGTTCCTGGCTTAAGGACCCAATTTATTCCCTGTGAAAATATTCGAGAATTAGAACCTGAGGAAGACCTTGTTGCTCTACCATAAAATAGCCATGTACCCTTTTCATTTTGTTTTTCAAAAGTATAGGTTAGACTTCCTCTTTGAATACTATGCACAGGGGAAATTAATTCTACAGTTGTTTCTGCTCCACCTTTTATTGGCCATGCTTTTGCTACTCCACCACCAACAATAGAGCTAAACAGCTGAATTTCTTTTTCTGGATTTTTTTCATCTACAGGTATTTCTTCATTTGCTACTTCATCTAAATATTGGAGAACTTGACCATCCTCATTTACATAAACTGATTCATTTGCAGATATATTTGGTACCAATGCAAATGATAGAACAAAAACTACTAATAATGCTAGAAAACTTTTAAATTTCAAAGAAAACAACCTCCTATTATATTAGTTTCAATTTCATTATATATCATAAAAGGATAATAATGGAAGTGTTTTCAGAAAATTTATTTGTTGTTCCATAGGAGCTATATAGATTGTTGAATGAGGGGGGAAAACTGAATAGAGGTGAAGTAAAAAAAGTTAATCATACATAGATTATTAAGTAGCACAAACAAGTTCTTAGTCTGTGCTACTTTTTTATTACCCTAAAATTGGTTCACTCTTCATATAACCTCTTTTTGCATGATATAGAATCCTGTGAGTTGATAGACTTTTAGTTTCAAATATTTCATTCAGTACAGTAATTACAGATATAGCACTATAACGATTAGTTATTAATCTCTGAGGATTGGATGCAGCTAGTTCCTGACAACTTAATTGAGAAGGAGCTATTTCATCATTGTCCTCTAAAATATCTGGATATAACGTACCTATTGGTTCTGAGAGTATTTTCCAATCAGACTTAAAACCACAAACCATTTGTCCAGTGAAACCTGAATCTTTATATTCTTCCAATTCCTCTTTCGTCCAGGACTCAATTGGTCTATTTCTGTGATCCTTTGGTAAGATAACATTTTCATTGCCCACATCAAAATATAGTAGGGTCTGAGCGGTGTTAAAATACTCATGGAATATCTTTCTTGAATAGTTATTATCAACACAAGAAATAAGAATAGGGACTATTCTATAGTTATATGGAATTCTTTCATAATTGAGTTGGAACAATGTGTCTATTGTTTTAGTGTCTTCTACATAACCTCCAGTGTAAGTGGCTATGTCTAGTTGATAAGCAGCACGATACCTTTTAGCTAAGACATCTGCTTTATTTTTACCTACATCTTTTGCTAAGCATAGTTGGTTATTTCTATTTTTTTCTTCATAAATATCTGGTTCAGCAATTATTAACTTTGCCGATATCTCAAACATACTTAACATTTGGCACAATTGCTGAATAACAATTCCTCCAGTACCTCCTGCGCCTATAACTAGAATCTGATAATATACTTCCCTTTGATAAGAGCGGCTTAAATCTATAGAAATAGGTTGCATCTATTCAACCTCCACTACAGTTAGATCATAGCCATTTACCTTTTGTTTAGTTGTCAATGTAAATTCAAATACTTTGCTACTATCTATAATAATATGTTCATTTAATTCTTTATTGAATGTACGAACTAGCACATCAGGGAATAATCCATTAATATTACCAATAATGGCATATAAAATAGGAGCACGCTGGTTGTCATCGTCTATTTTGGACGGAGTAGGACTTAAAATATGATGTGAATGTATTTCCATTACCTTTGAATACCTTCTCTCTATGAGTTTAAGAGCGGTCTCTTGTGCCTCTTCTGTAATAGTGACTAAATATCTGCTAACTCTTTGGGAAGGAATATCCATAAAAAATTCCTCAGTGTCATGATCAAAGTAAATATTAGCAAATACTTCAGTACCGTGATTATCTGAAAAGTACTTTGCAATATGGATAAAATCTAATAAGATTTGAAATGGAATCTTCTTTTTTTGATGTTTTAAAGAAGAGTCCTCGAAAGAGAACTCTTTATTATCCATGCTGCCATTTTTCTTTGCTTGCATAATAGGAATAACCACATCTTGTTTTTCTACATATACCAAGGTGGTATATTTAGGTACTAAGATTGGAAAGTCTTTTTCTAATTTCTTTCTAAGTTGTTCCTCACTAATAGGTTTATATTCAATTTCTCCATCCTCAGACGTTTTTTTAGATGGAAGTCCTCTTTCAATTTCGTCCTTGGAGAAATAATTAGTAACTGGATATTCATTCATCCCAAACCGAATAATGGTTTTACTTGTTAATTTAAAGTTATCTTTCTTATTTGTTGAACTCTTTGTAGAACTAGAATTAGTATCAGTCTTTAGCTTTGGTTTATTTTCCTTTATATCATTCATTTTATTAAGGTCAACTTTTTTAGTCTCCACTTCAATATCAAATAGTGAAAAGATATCATCCTGTTTTATTGTCATTTTCAATTCCTCCATATTGTATTTTTATTATAGATTCTCTAAAATTTGAATTTTCGAATGTGGTAATAAGATTTCATCATCAAATTGTTTATTTTCATATTTTTTAAATAATGCTGCCACACTTAAATTAGTAGTTGTTTTTGCTCCATAATCTTCTCCAAAAGGTGCCTGCAAAAACAATAAATGCAAACTGTTTAATTGATAGATGTCATCTATTTCAGGAAAAGTATTTCCTCCCATGCAAACATGACCATCTAAAGATACATGTGAAAAGGGGAAAAGAAATACTTCCTTATCTTTTGTCAAAAATTTGGAGCCTTTAACAGCAACAATGTTTTTCAATTTTACTTTTTTCTCCATTACTTCATATAAGAAGATTAGTCTTGGTAGTCCAACCTGTTTAAATAGTGTTTTTCCATACCGCATATCAAGTTGTTGTTTTGGTACCTCTATATATACTAGTTGATGCTTTACTAATTCATTAATCCAAACATGTTTCACGCAATTTTTTGGAAGAATTGGAGTTTGAGAATCAATTATGTAATCCTCTATACTTTCTTGAAGAATACTAAAAAGATTAGGGAGGGTAATGTTATATAATCCCTCTACCATTCTTCCATTTAACTTAATCATTTGATCCAATGACTCTAAAGTATTATTGAAATCAGAAGTGATTTGTAACACTTCGACTTGTGCATTTAAGTGCTGTGGTTCATCACTAAGCCGAAAGATAATGTCCATTTTGCTGTTCCTCCAGTTTTTCGTAAATATTATTAGTCTCATCAGCCACCTCTATTAAAGCTGATAATAATTCATGATAAAATCCATCAAAAATGAATCCAATAATAATACCCAAAGACTCCTCTACAAATGCTTCACATTCTAAATCAATGTGATTCAAAGTTGACTTAATAAAGGCTATATACTCATCTTTTTGACTAGAAAGTAGTATTTTTTCCACTTTAAAGCTATTCAACACTATATACCATTCTGCATTTGGGTTGAATACACTCTCGATTTGTTTAGCAAGTGAGATTTCTTCTGGATCATCCGTATAAACTGTTGCGTGTTTTGTATCAAAACCTAAATCATTCATACCTCGCATTAAAAAATCGTATCCAGGATTAGACATAAAACCTACTTCTACTCGATAGTTACCGTATCCACTTACATCCACTTTAGCGTCATGGAGAATCTTTAACATTAATAAGTTAGAAATTGAATAGTCATAACTTGCTTTAGACTCTGCATCCATCAAAATTGATGTCATTTTCTTCACCTCTCCTAAATAAAATCATCCTCATAACAATATATTTTTTTGGTTTCTTGACTCCAACGGACAAAAAATTCTTGGGTTTGCATATAAGAGGACCACATATTATTTTTTATATTGTCATAGTCTTCTTCAGAAAAATCATCCGTATATTCATCCGATGGTAAATAATAGAATTCATTGAAGGCAAGAATTGCTTCATCATAGGTAAATGAATTGAAATTAATACTTTCTGTTGCAGAATGGTTAATAACTATATCCATAAAGTAGGCCATTCCTGCTTCCGATGAATTTGGTTTAACAATAATATTTTTATTTTTAATTTCCTGTGAGAGTTTCCTCATATTTATTTTCATAAATCCTCCAATAGAAAAAGAAGAAAGGAGAGCCTTTCTTCTTACATTTTGTTATTTATTTCTCACCGGAAGAATCAATTGTATTTCCTCATGAGAAGAATCACATGGTGTTAATAAAAATGGACGCATAGAACCTTGGTATTTAAAGGACACATACTCTGATTCCATTGCTTTTAATGTATCGATCATATAATTATTATTAAAGGCAATATCAAAATTATCTTCACCTTCTAAACTTTCATAATCGATTTCAATTTTTCCGCTTCCAGTTTGCGCTTGATATGTTGATAAAGTCGCAACTCCATTTACATGGAGTTTAACGATTCCTTTAGTCTCATTATCTGCTGCATTAGTCAAACCATTAATCATTTCAAAGCCTTCCAAAAATTCTTTTCTGCTTATTTTCATTTCAGCAAGATGCTCTTTTGGAATTAAGCGGCTTACATCTGGATAAGTTCCTTCTAATAGACGGCAATAAAAAGTGAGATTATTATTTTGTAAAATAAGCATTCGATCATTTTCACAAAACACAGTAACTTTCTCACTTAAATCAAAGGATTTCAAACTTTCCAATATTGATTTTGCTGGGATAATAATCTTCCTGGACTCCTTATGAGATTCTGTGACGTCAATAACGCCTAAACGGTGAGAATCCGTACAGACAAGTCGTAGCTTATCTTCTGTAATTTCAAAACAAATTCCTTGTAGAACTGGTCTAGCATCAGAACTTGAAGCTGCATACCCTGTTTTTTTGATAAATGAATTAAATTCGGTTCCTTTAATAGACAGAGTTGGCTCTATACCATCAAATCTAGGTAATTTAGGATACTCTTCTGCCTTAAAAACTGATAGTTTAAATTCACTCTTTTTTTTCTTCCCATGTTTTATTACTAATTGCGTATCATCTAACGAAATGCTTAATTCGGTTTTAACTTTCTTAGCAATTTCATATAACTGATAGGGAACAACTACCTTACCTTCTTTATTAATAAGTATTGACTCATCTTCGAATAAAACTGGTAATTCATAACGGATAGTAGTGTTTAAATCAGATCCAATAACGATTATCTTATCTGACTTAACTTCTAAATAAAAACCTTGTAGTATTGGATTTGATGTTTTAGTTTTTACTAATTTCTCTACTTTTGAAAGGACCTCTAATAAACTCTCTTTATTAATAATAAATTCCATGTAATTTCCTCCTAAAAAAGGTTAAAAAAATAACACAAAAGTATTTTTGTGTTTGTTTACGCTGTTTGATGTTCAAACATATTATTTTTTATATCACCTTCAATAAATCCATTGATTTCTTTAATATCTTCTCTGTTCAAACGTATTAAACAAGAATGAAGGCTATCGATTTTCTCTTGTGGTTTTAAAATTCTCACATAATTTAATACATTTTCAACAGGTATTTTATAATGAATACTCATTTTAACTAAGTCACTTACGGGTTTTAAAGTATCATAGTATTTAATTAACTCTTTGTCAGTAGCCTTTTCCTTAATATCTTTTATTTCAACACAATCAGATTTAGTATCAGAATTTATATGATGAAATAACTCCATTGCTGCTCTTGGTTTAAGATTGATTTTATTTATAAATTCTGTGATGGAAATAAAATAAGAATTCCTATTGAAATTGTTATTTCCAGTCTTCTTATCAATTTCTCTTTTTTTATTGTTATTATCGGTAGTACTAGTTGTTTCTTTGTTTTTTCCTTGTTTTTGCTCATTAGGTGGTAAAGCCCAATCAGGTAAACGCGGTGGATCATAATATCCCACTACTTTATTTTTTTTATCATTCAAGTAGATAGAATTATTACTTTTAGTTTCAGAGATTTTAACATATATAGGCTCTAATTTGTATAAATAACGCCCAATACCAAACTGTACAGCAGCTCGCTTCATCGCATTCGATAAACCACCCTTAAAGGCTTCAAAATTAGAAGGTTCAGAACCATCCGATTTGGTAATCCATTGGCCATTAATATAACAACTAAGTTCACAAATTATACCACCGGAGAATTCTACGTATGAGTTTTTCCAGCCGCCAATACCAAATACTTCATCTAGTCTATTTTGAATAGCTCTGTTATTCACGTAAGCTACTACAAAAGCATAAGCTCCGTTGTTACCTTTGTTACTTGTTTGAACTTTCCATTCTATATCATTTTGTGAGAATGGTTGTCTTAATTTGTTAAGAATTTCTTCTGTAGATTGCGTCGTCATTTTTTTCTCTCCCTTTCTTAGAATAATTTATAACTCTTTTACATCGATAAACATAAAAAAGCCTTTGGAGAGATAGGGAAAGAATAGCAAAATGCTATTCTTAAAATCTATCAACCCAAAGGCTGTATGTTTATTTTAGAAACCGCAAATCCAAAAGGATCGCCAAAAAATTAAAAAATATAAAAAAGTTATAATTAAATTATACATTTTGTCTCCAACTGTAACAACTATTAAATAATTCATTCTATATATTTTTTAAAGTCTATGATATACTCTATTTAGATTAATAGTAAACATGAAAGCGATAACCGCTAGTATCCTCTTATCTAAGGGGGTATTAGCGGTTTTTTTTATTTTTTTGGAAAGAAGGGGAAAAATGATGAGAAATTTAAACCAAATTTGTATTGAAGATGATGTTGAAAGACTTATTATTTTGAGGAAACGATTGAAGTTAAATCAATTTCAATTCGCGAAAGAGATAGGCATCAGTAGCAGCTATTTAAGAAAAGTGGAAAGTAGAACAATTCCTTTTCCATTTAAATTCCGAAAAAAAATTGATGAATACTTAAAACAGGAGCATTTAATCTATGAAAAAGGTTCTAACCTCTATAAGTGATGAACAGATCATCGGGGCAATACAATCAAATGATGTAGAAATTGTATTCTATGATTCTAACTTCATTAACCATGAAGAAGAAAATTACATCTTTAATTTGTTAATTATTACTTCAGATGAAATAAACAATCAGTTCCTTACGTCTCTTAAAGTCCATGATATTTACATTTTGGGTAATTCAAATGACAATAAAGCAAATAGGAGAAACATGTATTTCTTTGAGAATGAGGATTCGCTCAGAAAGGCTCTATTCATCTGGCCAAAGAAAGTAAAAAATAATCAAGATAAAGATATTAGTACTTCTGAGAATACACTCAATATGGAGATTCAAGTTGACCAGGGACCTTTACATACTTCAATTACAGGTGAGGCACAAGAAAATAAAATAACTGACTCCATTGAAACTTTTGATTGTAATAATGCACCACCGGTGAATATTAAAGATGATTTCCCATCGACGGAATATCCTATTAGTATTAGTCATTTCAGTACAAATAAAATTGAAGCTATGAGAAAGCAATATGTATACAAAGGGAAACAATACCCACAAAACAAAACGATTGCTGTATGGTCTCCACTTCATCGTATAGGAGTATCGAGTTTTATTCTAAACTTTGCAATATACCTTCAAGAACAAAAAATACAAACAGCTGTTATAGAGGCAATGCAACCTCCAAAATTATCTAGTGTTTTGTCTAGATATGAACCAATGCCGGTTAATTTTCGTTCTTTTATAGAAGTGTTTCATTTAGAAGAATATGAACTTATGGAATTAGATTATCACAAAACGAATTGGCAATATATGGGAGTTCTGTGGCTGCCTATTGGAGAAAAAGATTATGTTTATAACTGGACTGAGGACTTTTTAGAGGTGTATTTTCAATTTTTTCGATATCATGATGTAATTTTAACAGATTTGCCAAGTGGAAAGATGACCGAAGAAACAGAAAAAGTACTTCAAAATATAGATGAACTTTGGGTAATGGTAGACAATTCAATTGTAGATATTTTAATGTGGAAAAAATATATTCACCAATTAAGAGAAAGACATGGAATATCAATGAAATTAATCTATAATCGTAGTTTTCCATTTAGTAAGATTAACTCTTTAGTGAATGGCCTTGAACTCCCGATAATAGGCACCCTTCCGGATCTAACAGAAGAATATATTCGATTACAATATAAAAAGAAGCCTCTTATCTCATTTGATGAAGTAAGGGAAAAAGTAAAAGAGAATTATGAACATCTTATTAAGGCGGGATTTCAATTGGATTCCATATCAAATCCAAAAAAATTGCCTCTCAAAACAATTATCAAAAAACTTTTCCAATGAAGAGGTTGAATAGAACTTAAATAAAGTGCTATGATAAATACATAAATTGTATATATTTTAGTATTTTGTTGCTTTCTTTTTGATAAGCGGTTTAATAATTAATAATAGCGGACTTTGGTTCGTAGTTTTGAGGAGTATTTCTGTCCTTTAACTACATACCAAAGTCTTTTTTTTTGGAGGTGAAGGAGATGAAATTACAAGAAGTAAAAAAAGTACTATTTAGTGGAAAAGGCAAAATCATAATCAGCATTCATACTATGCAGCGATTAGAGCAAAGAGGTTATACCAAAGCAGATATAGTTACTGCCATATTAAATGGAGAAATAGTGGAAAGGCAATCCATTTCAAAAGTTGCAGTACTTGGAAGAGATACTGACGATAATCCAGTGGTTGTAGTAATTGCAAAAGTATCAAATCATCAATTTAAGATTGTTACAACTATGCCACCAATTGATCGTAGTAGATTTAAATATTGTATTTAACAAGACGAAAGAGGAGGATAAGTATGAATTCCTTATATAGAAAAACAAAAGTAAAAGGGTTTTATGAATATTATCGTACTCCTTGTCCTATTTGTGGCAAAACAGGAGCATGCATGACCAATGAAGATAATAGCAAAGTAGTATGCATTCGAGTAGAAAGTGACATTCATTTTTCAAAAAACTCCGCGTTAATTAGTTACTTGCATGTATTAAAAAAAGATAATAGAAATAAAGTGAATGTAAAGGAAATGGCTGAAGAAGTAAATGGATTTCCCAAAAAGGACAGTATCACATTAGATACAATCTATCATGCGCTTTTAGATAATCTAATTTTAGATGATTTTCATTATAATCATTTAACTTCAAATGAACGCAAATTGAGTGATGAACAAATAACTATCAGAAATTATAAATCATTCCCTGATAAGCCGTGGACTATTGTTAAAGCCATTAGCAATGATTTAGGGATAAATGATTTTCAAGGGATACCAGGGTTCTATTTTCAAAATGGTTATTGGAGTATAGCAGGAATGAAAGGAATTCTCATTCCTTACAGAAACCAATATAACCAAATCGAAGGCTTTCAATATAGAATTGATAACCCACCGAATATAGTGGAAGTTAAACTTAATGGGAAAGAATTTCAGGCTAAAGTAATCAAACAGCCAAATGTTGTAGAAGTAAAATATAAAGGAAATATCATATTTCAAGGCGAGGTTCCTCTACAAAAGGAATGGACTACTATTACAGATAATAATGAGTTATTGGGATGGATTAGAGTTAAAAAAGCGAATAGATATTACTGGTTAAGTTCTGCCAATAAACCTAATGGGACAGGTTCTGGTAATCCAGCACCTATTCATGTATCAATTCCTAGTACAAAGTTAAAAAAATGGGTTCCTGGTACTCTTTATAAAGCTAAAACCGTGTGGCTTGGTGAAGGAGCTTTAAAAGGAGATATAGCAGTTGACTTAATGGCTAATCTATATGATCCATTAGAGATAGATCAAATTGGAGATACTTTCATTAGTCTTCCTGGTGTAGGAGCATGGAGGTTAGCAATCCCAGTATTGAAAGAGATGGGGGTTCAAACTATTAATATTTGTTTCGATGCAGATGCTATTGAGAATGTTTATGTAAAAAAACATCTATTGGAGTGTGCAAAGGAATTAAAAAAACAAAAATTTCATGCTAATTTAATTGTTTGGAAAGAATCGGATGGAAAAGGGATTGATGATTTATTATTAAAAAATAAAATCCCTAACATTAAAAGGATTTATTTGTGATTTTTCATAATTCTCCGGAATAATTTCATAATTGACCGGAATAGTTTTTCATAATTATTCGGAATGAAAAATTGAGTAATCTTAAATTGATTTAAGATTACTCAATTATATATTATTATATCTTTTAAACTTATAAGTAAAATAACTTTTTTGGGGGTGATTATTTATTGAACAAAAAATTACTTTGTGTAGTTAAACCTAGAAAAGATGAAAATATCTTTAGTTATATTAATAGATTATCAATTGAAAATATGTATGAAACAAATACATGGATATTAAACGATTCTGATTTTAATCACTATATTGGTCCTCGCAATCTGCTACCATGGAAATTTGATTTTTCATCTTTAATGAATTTAACTGGCTTGTCACTTAATGAATTATTAATAACTACATTTTATAACGAGTTTGATTATGAAAAAGGAAAATTTAAGCATTTTAATTTTACTTTGTATCAAGACAGTTTGATGAATGCTCATGCTAAGGTATGTCCTAGATGCCTTGAAACTGTTGGTATTCATCATAAATTATGGGATATAAGAATTTTTTTAGTATGTCCAATACATAATTGTTTCCTTGTTTCTTCATGTAGTAGCTGTGGAAAACCAATTAAACAATATAGAAAGAAGTTTTATTATTGTAAATGTAATAAGGACTTAAGGACCTTAAAAGTTAAAAATGCTGACGAAAGCAATTCCTTCGTGTCAAGAATCATCTATTATAAATTTAACTCTGATACCAGAAATTTTAAAGAAAGTAATCTAAATTTGTTAACTAAACTTGATCTAAAATATATCTTATTGATTTATCACTTTTTTATAAGATTGTACTATAGAGATAAGAGTAGAGTAGGGAGTATTTCAATTCCATTTGAATATGAAGATAGGGAATTTACTACCTTAATTATGAACATTACAAAAAGATTCGAAAATTGGCCTGTTAATTATTCTGATTTTTTGGAATTGTACAGAAATTTTAAGAAGTGTAAGCCTAAATATGATAGAGGCAGTTATATTAATAACTTTGGCTACTTTTTTATTGATTTATATAATAAGTATAATCATCCTCAAATGGACTTCTTAAGAAATGAATTTGAAAATTATATATTTAAAAACTGGGATAGTTCATTAATTTCAAATAGTAGGAGTTTTAACAAGGATATTTATAGTGCTTATTATCTTTCATTATCACAAGTCGCTAACATGTTAAAATGCAAACATGTTACTGTAAAAAAACTTATAGCTAATGGATTTCTTAAAGCGAGTATTACCAAGGAGAGAGAAGAATTTTTATTAATATCAAGAGAAAGTGTTAATAGATATCTTTCAAATAAAAGATTCTTGGTTAATAGAAAAGTAACAAGTAGTATTTTAAACATATCACTTAACGGTGTGATTTCTTTAGAAAAGACTCTTTTGGAAGTAAAAAGTTCTCCAATCATTAATGGTACTAATGAAGTATTATATGACCGGCGGAAGATTGACCAAATCTTCCGAATTATAGAGAAAAGGTATGAAAGATATTGTTTACAAAGTAATCAAATTTCTTGTAATGAAGAAGAGCTAACAGATATTACAAAGAGTATTAAATATTCAGTAGGCACTAATTTATCCGATATGATTACACTTATAGTCAAGGGGAAAATACGTGTGGTTGATAAAAGAGTGAAAGATACAGGCTTAAAACGATATCTTATTAGAAAAAATGAAGTATGGGAAGAGTCATTAAAAAATAAGTTAGAAACAGGAAAAGGGGTATTATCTCGACTGGAACTAGTTAAATACCTAGGGATAAAAAATAGTCAAATTAGTTTGTTAATCAAATATGGGCTATTAAAACCAACCGAACTAATGGAAAAGCCATATTTTTCAGTAAATGAAGCAAAAAAATACAAAAATAATTATATTAATTTATCTCAGCTTAGTGATCTTGTTTCCCAAGACATTGACTTACTGTTAAACACATTAACTAGTAAAGACATTAGCCCTGTATTAAATCATTTCCAGAATAAATTTAAAATATATAGTAAAAGTGATGTAAAGCTAATTATAGAAGAATAAATATAAAATCTCAGCTTTTTTGAATAATTAATAAAATTCAGTAGATTCAGTCATTAGAAAGCTATTTTAATCTTTATTAGATTATGTTAATTACGCTTTTTAAGAATAATAAGCGTTTACCATCGTTTAATTCAGGTCCTGAAACAGCAATCAATTTCCCCTTATTATATTTTTTTAATATTCTTTTTGTACTAATAGATTTAATCATAGAAATTTGAAAGGTTGTAAAGTACTTGGATTCAAATTTAGTAAAGGAATCGTTTGTAATAGCCCCTGAGCTATTAGTTTTAAGTCTATTTGTACAAATCCAATATTCAATATCCTTTTTCTTAACACCAAACAAGAAGGCAACATCTTTTTGCGATAAAACTCCACTTTGTTTAGCCAGTTTAACAACAATATTTCGAACTATTTTAAAAAGTACTCTTTTTGAAACCAAAGAATTACCCAAAACTTTTTTATCTAATTCGAATGGTAAGCACCCTGCCAACATTGCTTTAATTACAACAAAAGAGTAATGTACACCAACCCACTGAAAGGCTTTATTTAAAATAATTTTTGGTCCAATTATTAGAGTGGTTCTCTGTTGTAACCTTAAAGTGATTTCTTCTAATTTGCCAATAGGGATTTGCCATTGCATTACAGAACCAGTTTGTATGTTAATAGCTGGCCATAATACATTATTGGAAAGTATGTTAAAAGTAACTTTTGGGCTTGTCCGCCAAGTATTCCGTAAGTGTTCTTTTGAAATCGATTCTTTGTAAAGGGACAACCATTTTTCGATTTCAATTTTTTTCACAAAGAAAAATTCCATTTCCTTGAAGTTACACATAAACAGCTGAAAATAATCACTTCTTTTAATTGTATCTTCTTTTAATTTAGTAATTTCACATGCCTTTTTTATACTAATAAATTGATTTGGATAACTATTTGGTAATTGATTCTTAAGTATATAGTTCATAAACTCAGTGTGCAATGGTTCCAAATTAGTGCCAATTAACTTATTAACAGCATTACAAAATAGACGAAAACTATTAAGGTTGTTTTTATTTTTCATCAATCTAATGAATGTATAAAATTGCTTTGGCCAATCCCTCAATAATATGTAAGCGTGTATGTATAAAGGACAAGATTGAATAAGTGTTTTTGATTTTTTTAAACGGCTATTAACAACTGCGTTTCCGCTATATTTAAAACCATCTAATGTTATAATCTCATCAATATTGATTGTTTGTGGTATCCAAGTTGCTAAAAACTCTAATGCATAATAGAATGTCGAAGAATTTGAAATCCAATCATTAATATTAACAGTTTTATCATGGGAGAAAAATTTATCAACCTCTTGTTGATAATTAAATAGAAGAGATAATGTAACATTTTTGGGTTTAGCTGAAGATAAAGGCATCCCACAAACACATTTATCGGAAATAACGGTCTTAATATTTATATCTCTAGAACAATACATACATTTATCAATTAGAAATAATTTGTGCTTTCTACATATAAAACTATATGTAAAACTCCAGTCTAAACGGTGAATCGGTTCCTCTATTAAACATACTGGACAAACCTTTGTTGTTTGGTATGAAAACCAAGGGCACTTAATAGTGTTCTTGGTATAATCTACTCTTAAACCGTGAAATTCTAATAGATAAGTAAAAGTCATACTGTTTGCAAGCTGATATTCGATGCGTAAAAAGTTTGAAGTATCTTTAATATGGTTTTGTTCGCCCCAATTCATTAAATTAACATTAGGCTGATAACCTGTAAATACGGAAAAGTGATCATTAATCCATTTTATGTTATCCATTAAGTTTTCTTTTGCCGTCCTATAAAAGAATCCAGTAAGGCTTTCGTTGTTCTTAGGCTTTAAATAAAAAAGTAACATGATGTTCTTCACCTCAAATATAATAATCTCCAAAAAAATACTCTGGTAAACTAGGTGATAATATGGAACAAGTTAGAAAAATAAAACCATCCAAAAAAGGCAGCTTTAGAGGCTTTATAAATAGCAAAAAGTCTAATGAAATGGTTGCTTGGGAGAGTCTGTTAGAGAAGGACTTCATTAAGGTTTTAGATTTTGATCCTTCAATCATAAAAATTCAATCTCAACCAATAAAAATAGAATACAGATATAAAGGGAAGATATACAAATATTTTCCTGATTTTTTAGTGGAAACTAAGGATAAACAGTATATTATTTTTGAAGTTAAGCCAGAGGATAAGATTAAAGAAGAAGATAATAAAGTTAAATTTGAAGTAGGGAAAATATATTGTGAAAAAAAAGGATGGAAATTCAAAATAGTTACAGAAAAAGATATAAGACAAGGATATCTAATACAAAACCTCGATAAGATTAGAGGAGTCGACGAAAGGTTAACTAAAGAAAGTACAAAAATAAAAATTTATAATTTTATACAAAAAAATGGAAAAAGTAAGATGGAAGATATCATAAAGTTTGATGATAGTATACCTAGTCCAGAAATTTATTCGAATTTATACTATATGATTTATAATCAGCAATTAAATATTGATCTCATAAATGAATTACTCAATGATGAAACTTTTATAGATATTGTGAGGGGATAGTTACTAATGAGTATGTTTGCATTTTTAGCAGGAACAAAGTTAATGATAGATGAAGATAGATATATAGTTAGAAGAGAAATAAATGGAGCAATCGAACTAGAGAATTTAAATTACAATAAAATCGAGATTTGGGATAAAGAACACTTATTAGAAAAGTGGAATAAAGAAGAATTAGTATTCAGAAATAACGATTGGCGCAGCAGTGAATCTGAAATTAGGGACTTTTCATTGCTAGATATAGATTCAGTTAACGAGGCTAAAAGAAGGTATAAAATTATAAAACCAGTGATAGACGGAGAGATACTACCTGCAGAAATTAAGAGTTATTTAGATACGATAGAACCAAAAGTTAGTAAAACAACCTTTTATGAATGGAAGAGTAGATGGGAAAAATATGAAGATATTCGAACTCTTGTAAAAAAGAAGCCTGGTCCCAAAAATCATTATACAAAGGGAGAGATAGTCGAACTAATAGAAGAACTGGTAAATGAATTCCAATATAGTGGTGAAAAGTTTACAGATGAACATCTTTTTTCTGAATTTTCATTAAGAATCGAAGAAATTAACAGATTTAGAGATGATAAAAATAAAATTAAAATAGTATCTCGTTCTACATTTTATAGAAGGAAGAAAACTATAGAAGACAAATTTAGAAAAGAAGAGATTAGGCTTGGTAAAGTTGAAACTGAATTGAGGAAGAAAGGTTCTAGAAAAGAAGTTGTAATTACTAAACCCTTGGAAAGAGTGGAGATTGATTGGACACCTGTCGATGTCTTATTAATTAATCCATCGACACTAAAGCCAGAACGTCCTTGGCTAGTCTATGCAATAGATAAAGCTACCGGTCATCCACTAGGATTTTATGTAACATTTAAGGATGTAAATGCATCTGCGGTGAAACAATGTCTATTACATTCTATTATGCCAAAAACGTACCTGAAAAAATTATATCCCTTAATAGAAAATGATTGGGTAGCATATGGAAAACCCTCTGAGGTAGTATTTGATAATTCAATAATAAATGAATCGTATGATGTTAAGGATACTTGCCAACAGTTAAATATAAATGTTCACTTTTGTAAAGTTGGTGCTGGTTATCAAAAGGGAACTATCGAGAGAGGATTTAGAACACTTAACACTACATGGATTCATACATTAAAAGGAACGACTTTTTCAAATGTTTATGAGAAAGGATTATATGATTCTGTAGGAGAAGCTTGTATAACAATGCAGACGTTTATTTATATGGCTCATCTGGTGATGGTAGATGTAATTGCGAATTCTTATGATAAGAGACGAGGAGGAAAGCCAAAGGATCTATGGCTTAAAGGATTAGTGAATAATCCTTTGCTACAATTACCTATACCACAAAGCAAAAAAGAGCTTAAATTAATTTTTATGAGTGGAATAGATTATAGAAAGATACAAAATAAAGGCGTTGTTATAGAAAACGAATACTATAATAGTAAAGATTTAATGGAACTTAGAGCTAACTTAATTAACGAGGTAAAACACGAAAAGAAAATTGGGTCTGTTAAAGTTCGATATGACTTAGCGGATATGAGATCTGTTTATGTTTATGATAAATTTAAAAAAATATATATTCAAGCAAATAACACATCTCTTGAAAGAAAGGAAATTCCCACGAATTTACCTGTTTATTTGTCTCAGTTAGAACTAGACTCTTCGGTAAGAACACTTGGCGCTAACAAAGATGATGTAACTAATTTAGCAAAAACCATAAGAAAAGTAAAAGAGCTCACAAATTGTGATAAAAAGAAATATAACCAACAAAAACGCAACTTGGAACAGTTGAATAAACGAGATTTGCCTAAGAGTTATAATTATGAAGGTATTTCTTCAATGGGATTAGCGGAACTACAAATAGAAAGTCCTATTGAAGCTGATACAATAGTTGTTCATTTTGATGAACAGAAAGAAAGGGAAAATAAACAGAAAAAATATGCAACTAAAAGTAAAAAAGAGCAATTACAAGATGAAGAAACAATGATTGGGAAAAGTAATAGTGATTATATTGATTTAGACTCATTACCAGATTATGGAGTGAGTTTCAAAAAATGAGGTCATAACGATGAATGAATTATTTAAGCCACTAAAAGGTAAAATTCCTGATGTCAAAGAAATAAAAAAAAGGAAAGAGCACGTTAAAAGTATCATTATTCAATATCCGCGTTATAAAAAAATATTAGATAAAATAGAAGAACACCATCAGTTATCCTTTGGTTCTGTTCAGCCTGATGGTTTATTTATATATGGTGAAACTGGTCTTGGGAAATCTACTCTACTCAAAGAGTATGAAAGTAAATATCCGAGAAAAATTATTGATGGTTTTACAAAAATTCCGATTTTATATTTAACAGTTCCTGTAGGAGCAACACCAAAGTCAGTGGCTTCTAAAATATTGTTGAATATGGGAGATCCAAACTATGATCGTGGTACAGAGAATAATATGACTGTCAGAATATTATCTTTTGTTGAAAAGTGTGAAGTTGAAATGATTATAGTAGATGAGTTTCAACATTTAATTGATAGCGAAAGTAAAAATGTATTAAACAAAGCATCTAATTGGGTGAAAAATTTATCTAATGAAGTTAGAATACCAATATTAGTATGCGGAATGCCTGAATCAAATAAAGTCTTTGTTTATAATGAACAATTAGACCGCCGCTTTTGTGAAAAGCAAAGTTTACAGCCTTTTTCCTACCAATCGAAAGAAGAGGAAATAGAATTTAGAGCGTTTTTAAATGGATTAGATAAGCAACTGCCCTTTCCTGAGCAAGCTTTCTTAGCTGATCCAGTATTAGCAAAGAAGATTTTTTATGCAACTAAAGGAAATCCTTATTATATAAAAAAACTAATAGAAGAATCAACCGTACAGGCTTTAAAAAGTGGGAGTGATTTAATTTCTGAGGATGACTTGTATATTTCATTTAAATCCATTTCATTATCAACAAGACCCTTTGTTATCAATCCATTTAATGATGAGAAATTTAATTTGATTGATGCATTTGAGAAAGAGAAAAGGATGAAAAAATACATATAATAACGCGTAATAAGAAGGTGAAAAATAAATGAACTCGTTTTTACTAATATTAACGCTTTTATAATTGATAAACGTCTAGAACCTTGTTTCATAAGGGATTAGACGTTTTTTATGAGATTTAAGGTTAATAGTAATTAACGCTTAATTTAAAAGTTAACACTCATTTTATTTTAGTGGAGGAGTCTCTTGTGTAACTAAAGGGGGAGTTGAATAAGGTATAAGTTCAAAATATTATTTGACATTATCAATTAATGATGATAACATCTAATTAGAGGCGATAATATATGAAAACACAGGATAAAATTCAAATACGTGAATTGCTCCAGCAATTGGTAAGGGACTTTGGTCTTCTTCAGAAAGACGGATCTGATTGTTGTGGAATTACAGTATCACAAAGTCACATTGTTTATGAGTTAAGTAAGAGCCCAAATGTATCTCTACAGACATTGGCAGAAAAGTTAATGATGGATACAGGGCTTTTAAGTAGACAGGTAAATAAACTGGTTGAACTTAACTTTATTTTAAGAGTTCCAGATCCTAATGATAGAAGGTATGTCCTTTTGTCACTTACGGATGAAGGGGAATTGAAGGCAGAGGAAATTTCCAATCAAATGTTAGAGTATCTAGGTAATATTTTTCAACATATTCAGGAAGATAAACATCAACAGGTAATGGAAAGTCTAAGTTTGCTTCTATATGCAATGAATAAAAACAATGGGCTAGGTAGTTGTGCCACCAAATAAGGTGGCTTTCATTAAATATTATAATTGATAAAGTCAATTAATGTGAAAGTCAATTAAGGAGTTGGAAAAATGATTAGGAAAGTAGAGGAAAGGGATTTATTGGCTATATTAGAGATTTATAATCAAGGAATTGAAGATGGAATAGCCACCTTTGAAGAAGAACTTAAAGACGAAAACTATATTTACAAATGGTTTAATCTCCATAATGGAAGATATTGTGCTTTCGTAGCAACAAACGAACAAGGAGAAATAACTGGTTGGGCTTCCATAAATGCTTATAATACAAGAGCTGTTTACCAGGGTGTAGGAGAACTATCCATATATATACATAGGGGATTTAGGGGGAAAGGAATAGGTCAGCAATTATTACGGGTCTTAGAAGAAGAAGCAAAATCACATGGTTTTTACAAGTTAGTGCTCTTTACATTCCCTATCAATGCTTTAGGTCAAGGTCTGTATCGAAAGCAGAATTATAGGAAAGTTGGATTATTTAAAAATCAAGGAAAATTAAGAGGGGAATTTGTAGATGTAATGATTATGGAAAAATTGCTTTTTGATCAAGATTATTATTTGTTAAAAACAAAGGAGAGTAAATAATATGTCAGAATTCAAAATCGGATTAATTTAGTAATTTTTCCGGAATGATTTGTCATAAATATTCGTAATATAATTGAGTTGTTGTATTAAAATAAAGTTCTAGATGAAAAAAGTTGCTTTTTTACAAAAAGTTCTCAACTGATTTGAAGTTAAATGTAAAATAACTAAATATTTAGTATTATTTCATCTAAGATTAATTAAAATAGACAAAAAATTGGAAAACCTCTGTTCTTAAATTTGACAGAGGTTTTTATATTTTTTCCAATCAATATAAGGAAATTAACAATTATCAGCCAGCACTTGATGTTACCTAAAAATACTTGAAAAAATCACAAATTGGTAGTCACCCAATATAATTTAAGCTTAGGATTTTCCCTCCCAATTTGATAAATATCTGTATAAGCTGGACTTACTAATTCCAGTTGTATTTTGAATTTCTATTAATGAAAACTGCTTACTAATATACATATCAATTGCTTTTTGAATATTACGTAAAGACTTTTTGGGTCTACCTGTATTTTTCCCCTGGTTTTTAGCTGTTTTTATTCCTATTTTAGTGTTTTCACTTATAATATCGCCCTGAAGGTTTATTAGATGTTGTACATATTCATTAAACTTTTCTTCCATTACATTACTCGTATCAATATTCTCTTTAATAAACAAAATATAAGCATCTTTTTCCCTAATAATATTTAATATCTCCTTTAATTTTTTTAATGAATCAGCAATTGTATAAAATTTTTCAACCACAATCTTATCGTGTTTATTTAAGTTTAATAACATCTTTTTAAGTGTAGTTTTATTCTTGTGAGAACTAAGTTCTTCAGTATAGATTACGTTACAATGATAGGTAGTAAGACTTTCTAACTGATCTATACAATTAGGGTCATCTTCAACAGGCCTCATATAACCAATTAACATGTATTAGCCTCCTTAGTTTTTAAGCGTTTAAATAAACCATATCATAAAAATTATTTGAAAAAAAGAACCAAAATGGTTCCATTTTGGTTCTTTTGGTGTTAGACTGTTCAAAGTAAGTTAAAAAAGCTGATTATATATTTATTATATAAAATATTATAACGGAGGTATTTTTTAGTGATTGAAAAAATGAAGAGAGATTGGTTTTCAAATATTCCCGCAGATATTCTATCTGGAATAGTAGTTGCCTTGGCACTGATTCCAGAAGCAATAGCGTTTTCCATTATTGCGGGTGTTGATCCAATGGTTGGCCTGTATGCCTCTTTTTGTATGGCTGTAACCATTTCTTTTGTTGGCGGAAGACCAGCTATGATTTCGGCTGCGACTGGAGCTATGGCATTACTAATGGTGCCATTAGTAAAAGACTACGGTATAAACTACTTATTAGCAGCCACTATATTAACAGGTATTATCCAAGTTGTTTTTGGAGTTTTAAAAATAGCAAAGCTAATGAAGTTTATTCCGAGGGCAGTTATGGTTGGCTTTGTTAATTCTTTAGCTATTTTAATATTTATGGCACAAGTCCCTCATTTTATAGGTATCTCCAATATGACTTATATCTTTGTAGCCATTACATTATTGATTGTCTATATCTTACCAAGATTTATAAAGACGGTTCCAGCACCATTAATTGCAATTGTTTTATTAACAAGTTTAGCAATTTTCTCTGACTTTGATTTAAGAACAGTTGGAGATTTAGGTAATATCACTCAATCGTTACCATCTTTCTTTATTCCTGATGTACCACTTAATTTTGAAACATTAAAGATTATTTTTCCATATTCCATTGCATTAGCTATTGTAGGTTTATTAGAATCTCTTTTAACTGCTTCCATTGTGGACGACATGACTGGAACAGGTAGTAATAAAAATAGGGAAGCTAGAGGGCAAGGAATTGCCAATGTTATTACAGGTTTTTTTGGTGGTATGGCAAGTTGTGCGATGATAGGACAATCCGTTATAAACGTAAAGTCAGGTGGTAGAGGTAGGTTATCTACACTTGTTGCTGGACTATTTCTTATGTTTCTAATTTTGGTATTAGGGAATATAGTAGTCCAAATTCCAATGGCAGTCCTGGTAGGTATAATGATCATGGTTTCTATTGGTACATTTGACTGGTCATCTTTTACTTACCTAAAAAACGCTCCAAAAACAGATGCAGCAGTTATGTTAGTCACTGTTATCATCGTAGTAGCAACACATGATTTATCTATCGGTGTTATAGCAGGAGTTATATTAAGCGCCATCTTTTTTGTGGCTAAAATATCTAAAATTAAGTTGGTTAGGAATGTGAATAACCAGAATATTACTTTCGAGGTAGAAGGGCAGTTATTTTTCGCTTCCGTGGAAGAGTTCGTGGAGCAATTTGATTTTTCTGTGGAGAATAAGAATATTATTATTGATTTCACCAATGCGCACATATGGGATGATTCAGCTGTTGGTGCGATCGATAAAGTAGTGATTAAATATCGAGAAAATCATAACAACGTGACTATTAAAAACTTAAATGCAGCAAGTAAAAAAATCGTGGATAAGTTGGCAGTATTTAACGATCCAAATGCAAAATTATCTGCACACTAAAAAGGGGAGTGAAGTGTATAATGTATAAAAAAATACTATTAGCCATTGATGGATCAGAACATTCTAAAAGAGCAACAGAGGAAGCAATGAAAATTGCTTCTTTAAGTGAAGAAAGTACAATAAAATTAGTTTATGTTGTGGATTTTTCCAAATCAAAAGATGAGGTTTTACACGCTCATAATAAGGAGGAATTGGAGTTATCTCGCAAGAAAAAATTATTGCCTTTTGAAGAGTTATTAAATGCCAATAATATTGATTTTAGTTTTGAATTATTACACGGAGACCCTGGACCAGCTATAGTAGAACATGCTAATAAAAAAAAGTTTGATATGGTTGTAATCGGAAGCAGAGGACTTAACACTCTACAAGAAATGGTACTAGGCAGCGTCAGCCATAAGGTGGTTAAAAGAGCCAATTGCCCAGTATTGATAGTAAAATAATTGTATTATAAAACCCACTTTAAAAAAAGTGGGTTTTATTTTTGAGGAAAATGGAAATGAATGAGTTTAATTGAAAATAAAATAAAAATAACATAAATTAAGTTCCCGTTTTATATAAAAAGTTATATTATATATGTAAGCGCTTGCTTAGTTGGGAGGAATGAAAATGTATAGAAATATCTTATTAGCAACCGATGGTTCCGTACACTCAAAAAGAGCTGCATTAAACGCAATTTATATTGCTAACTGTTGCTCAGAATCTAAAGTAGAAATCGTTATGGTAAGTGATCCTTCAAAGGCAAAGACTGAGACCCTTCATAATTGGAATAGCTCTGAATTTGTTGATAAAAATAGAGGGAAAATTTCAGAAGTGGAAAAGTTAGTGAAAGAATCGGGGCTCAATTATGAAGTTGTTATATTAAAGGGAGAACCAGGTCAAGTTTTAGTAGACTACATTAATAACAAGGGTACAGATCTTGCAATAATGGGAAGCAGAGGATTAAACGTCCTACAGGAATTTGTTTTAGGTAGTGTAAGTCATAAAGTAACTAAAAGAGCTAACTGTCCAGTATTAATTGTAAAATAAACTTGCTAATTAGAAAGAAGGTTAAAACCTCCTCTAATTAGCTCTTTTTGCTATTGTTACTTTCTGAGGTTTTTTTGCAAGGATTGCTCCAAATATTCCAAGAATCGGAAATAACAGTAAAAATAATAAGCTTTCTATATAACTGTGAAAATAATCATATCCTATTCCTAGTGGCAATGGACCAATTGCAGAACCTACAACCATAACCATCATAGCAATCCCGTTTATACTCCCTAGGTATTTTCTTCCGAAATAATCAGACCATATAATATTGAGTGTAATTCTTTCTATTCCATTGCTTGCTCCCCATAATATTCCAAAAATAATTCCAATCCAAATGCTTTTTACATTTATTAACAGAATGAGGAATGTAATCTCTGTTAAGAATATCCCCATCAAAAGGATTTTTGTTTGTATTTTTTCTAGTATAAAACCTGACAAAAATGAAATTGGGAATCCAACTAATGCCATCAGGCTTAAAACACTAGCTGCTAACTGCGGGGACAGGTGCTGTTCTTGAAATATGGATAAGAGATGGAATGTAATAGCTGTATTTACAAGTGCAGGGATTCCCACGCAAACTAAAATTGCCCAAAAAGCTTTAGTTTGCATAGCTTCTTTTAAGGTCCAATCCATCACTAAATAAGAATGGGATATTTTATTATGAGATTTATTCTTGAATTTTTCTGTAATACCATCTGGCAAGGCTCCAATATCCTCAGGCCTATTTCTCACTCCTATTATAGCAAGGGGTGTGAAAATAATTAGTAATGCGACTCCCCATATTTGCCAGGTTGTTTGCCAGTCCCACTTATCAATTAACCACGTATTTGCAATAGGAAAAAAAGCAGCACTTGAAAAGCTTCCTATAGCCATAAAACTCATTGCTCTTCCTCGTTTTTTTATAAACCATTGTGGCACTATGGTATTAGGAATTAACGTCATACTTCCTTGACCCAAGAACCTAATCAAGAAAAAACCAATTCCTAACATCCAAATATTGGTAACAAAACTATTGAAAAAACAAGCTAATGAAAACAAGACACTTACTATTCCGAGCATTCTACGATAACCAAAGCGATCCATAAACTTTCCCATAAACATTATCAGAAATCCAGAGCATAAAGTAGCGATGGAATATAGACTGGATATTTCGGTTCTATTCCACCCAAAACTTTTTATGTATTCCTCAATGAATGTCGAATTTGAATAGGTTTGACCAGGCCCTGAAAAAAATGTACCTAAACCTGCTATAAAAACAATAAACCAACCGTAAAATATAGAAGTATTCCTCTTCCTTTTATTCATAGTATTAACTACACTCCTTTTGATTAAAAAGATGAGAAGATGGCTATCTAAAATAATTCTTGTATTAAGGAGCCAACCTCTAAAGTGATGAATTATAGTGGAGAATAGCTACACTAAGTAATGATTTAGTTTCACTAGTAATTAATTGGAGATTTGTAAAACACTGATGAAGTATTATTTTTCTAGATATCGATACAGAGTAGTTTTACTGATTCCGGTATGTTCCTTTATTTGGGCAAGACTGAATTTTCCACTTTTGTACATTGACATGGCAAGTTTAACATTTTTATCTGGCTTTTTTGGTCTTCCAGGTGCTTTTCCATTTTTTTTTGCTTCAAATAATCCTTCTTTGGTTTTTTCACTAATCAAGTCTGTTTGGAATTCAACTAAATGATTTAGTATCCCAGTAAATTCATAGTGTTTTGTTATGCTAGTATCGACATTTTCATGTAACGACTGCAAAAATGCGTTCTTTTTCTGAACTTTCTCCATTATTTCCAGAAGATGACGGGTGGAATCAGCAAGTGCGAAAAATTTAGTAATAACAATTTTGTCCTCACTTGAAAGAGAGTTTATTAATTCTATTAATTTTATTCTTTTTTTGGCTGAGGAATGGTCTTCTAAAATGATAGATGTGCAATTTATTGCTTCTAATTGAGTTATTTGTTTTTTGCAAGTAAGATCTTCTTGTGTTGGTCTAGCGTAGCCATATAACATATTTATCCTCCTGATGGTGTTGTGACCAAACTATAATAACATATTTTTTTATTGTACTTCCTATGATTTTCCTCTTATTAGAGATAATGTTTTTATTAAGTTTAATTGGACACAAGGTAAATCAATCAACTATGATAGATAATAATTTTTTCATATTTTTATTTATCAGGAGGATAATTGGCTTAGCTTAACAGTGCATCTCTAATTATTACTTTATATAAAAAGGTTTCTTAAAGTAGTTGAAAAAAGAAACCCTTTGTTAGTTTCTGTGACAATTTTTATAAAAGAAAATATTGTATTCTTACACTTCTATAATAATGGGTAGTAACATTGGTCGACGTCCAGTTTCAGCATATAAGAATGGACTAAGAACTTCCACAATCTCTTGTTTAATTTTCCCCCAATTTAATATATCTTGTTTGAGTAGTGTGGATACACATTCATTTACCACTTTTTCTATTGTTCTCATAAGTTCTTCAGACCCACGCATATAAACGAATCCTCTTGTAACTATTGCAGGTGGAGATACTAACTGCTTTTTTTTACTATCCATACTTAGACTTATGATGATAATTCCTTCTTCGGATAAAATTTTGCGATCACGTAATACAATATTTCCTATATCACCTATACCGCTTCCATCAACATAGACACCTTGGGAAGGTATTGTTTTACTGTTAATTCGTGCTTCATCTTCAGAGATTTCTAGTACTTGACCATTATCCATAACAAAGCAATTTTCTAGTGAAACACCCCAATCAACAGCTAATTCTACGTGTTTTTTTAACATTCGGTATTCTCCATGAATGGGCATGAAGTATTTGGGCTTTATTAGTGATATCATTAATTTTTGTTCTTCTTGGGTACCATGACCAGATGTATGAATATCACTAATTTTATGGTGTATAACATTTGCACCTACTCGGAATAATTGATTAATTGTCCGATTAACACTTATAATATTCCCAGGAATAGGAGAGGAAGAAAAAACAACTGTGTCACCTTTGACAATATGAATTTGTCGATGATTACCATTTGCTATTCTCGACAATGCAGCCATAGGTTCTCCTTGACTTCCTGTACATATAATAGTTACTTCATGAGTTGGAAGATAATTAATTTGACTGATTTCAACAAATATATCTTCAGGAGCCTGTATATAACCTAGGTTTTTTCCTATCTGAATTGTTTTTTCCATACTTCTTCCAACGATAGCGATTTTCCGCTTATAACGAATAGAAGCTTCAACTACTTGTTGTATTCTATGAATGTTTGATGCAAATGTCGCAAATAAAATACGAGATTGTGTTGCTTCGAATATCTCTTTAATCGATTCTCCAACTTTTTTTTCAGACATTGAAAAACCGGGTACTTCACTATTTGTACTATCAGATAATAAACATAAAACTCCTTCTCGACCAATTTCTGCTATTTTGTGAAGGTTGGCTTCTATCCCCATTGGTGTAAAATCAAATTTAAAATCACCTGTATGCACAATATTTCCATCAGGTGTGGTGATTACTACGCCGAAAGAATCTGGAATGCTATGTGTTGTTCGGAAAAATCTTACTTTTATATTGTCAAATTGAACATCAATATCATCTGAAATATGTATCATTTCTACATAACCTGTTTTATGTTCCTCTAACTTACTCTGAATTAATGCTGTTGCTAGAGCCCCTGCATAAATAGGTACTTTTATACGCTTAAATAAAAAAGGAACTCCACCTATATGATCTTCGTGTCCATGTGTAATAAATAAACCTTTAATTTTGTCTTTGTTTTTCTCCAAGTACGTATAATCAGGTATAACATAGTCTATACCTAATAATTCGGATTCAGGAAATTTAAATCCAGCATCTACAATTATAATTTCATCATTGTACTCGATTACATACATGTTTTTTCCGATTTCTCCTAGACCACCTAAAGCAAATATTTTTGTTTTGCTGCTATATTGTAAACTATTCATATTCTAACTCCTTCTAAATTAAAATTCGATAAGAGAAATTAATATCGATATATATCTAGATTTTATTAATGATTTTTCTAAATTTCGAAGAATTACTTTTGATATAAATATTTTATCTTCATCTTTCATACCATTATTAAGCATAGTCTATCATTTGTAGACCTAAAAAGGAACCTTTTTGAAACTGTTTCTTATGTCTCATAAGAATTAGGAAGTTTAACATTTGACAATATCAATTAATGACGTTATCATTTAGTGTAGAGGCGATAATATATGAAAACCCAGGATAAAATTCAAATACGTGAGTTGTTACAACAGTTGGTAAGGGACTTTGGACTTCTTCAGAAAGATGGTTCTGACTGTTGTGGAATTACAGTATCGCAAAGTCACATTGTCTATGAGTTAAGTAAGAGTCCGAATATATCTCTACAGACATTGGCAGAAAAGTTAATCATGGATACAGGACTTTTAAGTCGTCAGGTTAATAAATTGGTTGAGCTTCACTTCATCTCAAGAGTTCCAGACCCTAATGATAGAAGATATGTCCTTTTGTCACTTACAGATGAAGGGGAATCGAAAGCAGATGAAATTTCCAATCAAATGATGGAGTATCTCGGTAATATTTTCGAGCACATACAGGAAGATAAGCATCAACAGGTTTTAGAAAGTCTAAGTTTGCTATTGGTTGCAATGAACAAAAATAATGGGTTAGGTAGTTGTGCCACCAAATAAGGTGGCCTTCATTAAACAATATAGTTGATAAAGTCAATTAATGAAAAAGTCAATTAAGGGGATGGAAAAATGATTAGGAAAGTAGAGAAAAGGGATTTATCGGCTATATTAGAGATTTATAATCAAGGAATTGAAGATGGAATAGCCAGCTTTGAAGAAGAATCTAAAGACGAAAACTATATTTACAATTGTTTTAATCTTCATAATGGAAGATATTGTGCTTTCGTAGCAACCAATGAACAAGGAGAAATTATGGGGTGGGCTTCGATTAACCCATACAATAGTAGGGCTGCTTATGATTGCGTAGGAGAAATATCCATATATATACATAGGGGATTTAGGGGCCAAGGACTAGGACAGCAACTATTACATGTCTTAGAAGAAGAAGCAAAATCACAGGATTTCTACAAACTAGTGCTCTCTACATTTCCTATAAATACTTTAGGCCAAGGTTTATACCGAAAACTAAACTATAGGGAGGTTGGATTATTTAAAAATCAAGGAAGATTAAGAGGCAAATTTGTAGATGTAATGATAATGGAAAAGTTGCTTTTTGATCAAGATTACTATTTGTTAAATACAAAGGAGAGTAATTAATATGTCTGATTTTATCTTATCATCTTGCTGTCAGCCATCGGATGAAACTCAAGAAAATACAACTATCAGTAAAGAACTACCTATTGCTATTATTGGGGCAGGTCCTGTAGGTTTAGCTGCTGCAGCTCATTTGATTCAATATAAGCAAAAAGTGATTGTTCTAGAAGCTGGAACAGAAGTGGGAGCAAACATCCTTACTTGGAAGCATATAAAACTATTCTCACAATGGAAATACAACATCGATAAAGCAGCATCTACTTTATTAGAGAGAGATGGATGGGAACAACCGAATCTTGAGGAAATACCTACTGGTAAAGAACTCGTGGAAAATTATTTAATCCCTTTATCAAAGATTCCAGAATTACAAGAAGTAATAGCTTTAAATACAAAAGTCATTTCTATAGCCAAAAAAAATACCGATAAAATGAAGACAGCTAACAGAGAGAATGTCCCATTTGTTATTTATACAGAGTATAAAGGGACTATTCAAGTTCTTGAGTCAAGAGCTGTCATTGATGCTACTGGTACATGGGGAAATCCTAATCCAGCTAACTCCAATGGAGTTTGGTTAGAATCAGAAAAATCCCTGAAGGACAACATTTTTTATGGGTTACCTGATATCTTGGGAGAAAGTATAAACCGCTACAAAAATAAGAAAGTAGCAGTTATAGGAAGCGGTCACTCTGCCATTAATGCTTTATTAGAATTAGGGATTTTAAAGGAAAAGAACCCTAAAACAGAAATTATATGGATTATCCGCAAAGAACGGGTAGAGGATGCATATGGTGGAGAGGAAAAGGATGCCTTAGAAGCAAGAGGATTATTAGGCAGCAGGATTCATGGATTGGTGGATAAAGGGATCGTTCAAGTACACACTTCCTTTAGAGTAGATCAGTTGATAAAAAGGAATAATACCTCAACGCTAAATATTATAGGAGAAGTGAACGGTGTAAAGCTGGAAATTGAATCGATTGATGAAGTTATTGTCAATACAGGAAATCGACCTAGTTACTCTTTTTTAAATGAATTACGTACAAAAGTTGATTTTGCTACTGAAAGTGTAGAGGCAATTTCTCCTTTAATTGATCCTAATTTGCATAGCTGTGGAACAGTTCGTCCACATGGTGAAAAAGAATTGAGGCAGCCTGAGAAGAATCTATATATTGTTGGATCTAAAAGCTATGGTCGAGCTCCAACCTTCTTAATGGCTACAGGATATGAACAGGTACGTTCAATAGCAGCATTTATGGCAGGAGATATAGAATCTTCTGAAAAAGTAGAGCTAGATTTACCTGAGACAGGGGTTTGTAGCGTGAGTTTCTCTAATATTACACCTAATAATAGTTGTGAGACGAATTCGTGTTGCTCCTAATAATTAAGAGTGAGGGTTATATATGGTTATAAATAAAGGTGGCAATCTAAGTAAAGATTATTTTAAAGCTTACTTGAAATTAATCATGAATAGTTTGGAAGTTTCCATTGAATTAGCAAGAGAGAAGGCTTTTGCAAGATTATTTAGCAATAAAGAAAATACACTTGGATCTATATCCTATAGTAATTTCATTCGAGCTTATTGCGAATTAGAGAAGGAAATAGCTCATTAATTAAATATACTATTGAAAAGAGAAAATAAGAGTTTAACTAACTCTTATTTTCTTGCATACTATGACTACTCCATTTAGTATAAAGGTAATTCAAATGGAACGGATGATTATACATGACTATTGAACAAATAGATACTATTGCGAATATTTTGAAACTACTAGGTGATAAGACAAGGTTATCCATAATGGGAATGCTAATGATAAATGACTGCTGTGTATGTGAATTTGTGGATGTGTTTCAAATGTCACAGCCAGCTATAAGTCAACATTTGAGAAAATTAAAAGATGCTGGTCTGGTTAAAGAGCAAAGAAAAGGCAAATGGGTTATCTATTCTCTAGAGCAAGGAAATCAATATTTCCCTATGATTAAAAACATTTTAAATTACATTCCAAATCAAAATGAAAAATTTATTTGGCTTGAGGAAAACGGAATGCGTATTTCTTGTGAATAAATAAAATAATAAGGGTTAATGTGGTTGACATTAACTTTTTTTATAATTAACATATAAGCATATAATTATATACGCAAATGAGTTCTTCATTAATATCTTTGATTGGTTACATGAGTACCATTTTTTTTTGAAGATACTAAGGGAGGTAAATAAATCTGGCAACTGTAATGGATATAAAGGATACTGCAAATGTATTAAAGCTTTTAGGAGATAAAACAAGATTATCTATGGTAAGCATGTTGGATGAACAGGAGTGTTGTGTCTGTGAATTTGTTGAACTTTTTAATATGTCACAACCTTCTATTAGCCAGCATTTACGGAAGATGCGAGATCTTGGAATTGTTAAAGAACAAAGAAAAGGTCAGTGGGTGGTTTATTCTTTAAACACAACAAGTGAATACTACGTATTAGTTAAAGAGTTATTAAAACATGTTCCAAGTCAGAGAGAAAAATTACTATGGCTAGAGGAAAAGGGTTTAAGAATTATATGTAATTAATGGAGGTTAACAGCTTTGTTACAAACTATATTAGCAATAATTATCTTTTTAGTAACACTGACATTAGTTATCTGGCAACCGAAAAATCTTTCGATTGGTTGGTCAGCATGTGGCGGGGCAATATTAGCTCTTCTTGTTGGTGTAGTTGATTTCAATGATGTCATTGACGTAACTGGAATTGTTTGGAATGCAACACTTGCATTTGTCGCAATCATTATTATTTCTTTAATCTTAGATGAAATAGGATTTTTTGAATGGGCAGCTTTACATATGGCAAGAGTTGCTGGTGGTAATGGACTCAAGATGTTTGTTTACGTTGCTATTTTAGGTGCTATTGTTGCAGCGTTTTTTGCAAACGATGGGGCAGCACTAATTTTAACACCAATCGTTTTAGCGATGGTTAGAGCTTTAAAGTTAGACGAGAAAATGGTTTTTCCGTTTATCATTGCAAGTGGTTTTATAGCAGACACTACATCATTACCTTTAGTTGTTAGTAATTTGGTCAACATTGTTTCTGCTGATTTCTTTGATATCGGATTTGTAGAATATGCATCCAGAATGATTGTGCCAAATATTTTTTCTTTAATAGCAAGTATCCTGGTGTTGTACTTATATTTCCGTAAAAGAATTCCAAAGGTTTATGATTTAAATCAATTAAAAGTACCACAAGAAGCAATAAAAGATTTAAAGATGTTTCGTTTATCTTGGATGATTTTAGCTGTTTTACTTATTGGCTATTTCGTGAGTGAATTCCTGTCTATTCCAGTCTCAATCATAGCAGGTGTAATTGCGATTATTTTCCTTGTATTTGCAAGAAGAAGCGCTGCTGTATCTATTAAGAAAGTAGTAAAGGGTGCTCCGTGGGCAATTGTATTCTTCTCTATTGGAATGTATGTCGTAATTTATGGATTGCGTAATGTAGGTTTAACAGACCTGCTATCTAGTGTTATTCAAGCAGCTGCAGACCAAGGATTGTTTGTTGCAACCATGGGAATGGGATTCATTGCAGCAATCATATCGTCCATAATGAATAATATGCCAACTGTACTTATTGATGCATTAGCAATTGCAGATACAAATGCTACAGGAGTAATAAAAGAAGGGTTAATTTATGCCAATGTTATTGGATCTGATTTAGGTCCTAAGATTACACCAATTGGTTCATTAGCAACGTTGTTATGGCTCCATGTTTTATCTCAAAAAGGTGTAAAAATATCATGGGGAACTTATTTTAAAACAGGTATTGTCTTAACTATTCCAACCCTTTTGATAACTCTAATCGGCTTATATCTGTGGCTTTCCATTCTTTCATAAATGAACGGGAATTGTTAATTATACAGAGTAATATTGATACTAATTTTGGAGGATATAAATATGAAAGTACTAATTATAGGATCTGTAGCAGCAGGAACATCTGTAGCAGCAAAGGCACGTAGGAACGATGAAAATGCGGAAATCACTCTATATAATGCAGACTATGACATTTCTTATTCCATATGCGGTATTCCTTATTTTCTAGGTGGAGAAGTAGAAAATCTGGAAACATTAACTCCAAGAAGTGCTGCTTGGTTTAAAAAGCGATATAACGTAGATATTTTTACTCGTCATGAAGTAACTACAATTGATGCCGAGCAGAAGAAAGTTCAAGTGAAGAACTTAGATACAAATGAAATAAAAGAAGACTCTTATGATGTATTGGTTTTTGCAACAGGGGCTTCTCCAATTAAACCTGATATTGATGGAGTAGATGGAGAGCATGTTTTCCAAGTTCGTACGATACAAAATACAGCAGCTATTGATCAATATATGAAAGCAAACCAACCAAAGAAAGCAACCATCATAGGAGCTGGCTATATTGGATTAGAAATGGCAGAACAGCTTACTCATAGAGGTTTAGAGGTAACAATCGTACAACGTAGTAATCATGTAATGGCACATATGGATAAAGATATCGCTTCACGAGTGGAAGAACACTTAGTTAAAAAAGGAGTCAATCTCATCTTAAATGATGAGGTAACTGCGATAAGCAAGAAGGAAGTACAAACTAAATCAGGAAAAGCTATTGAAACGGATATTGTTATATTAGCTACGGGTGTTCGTCCAAATACACAATTGGCTAAGGAAATCGGTGTTGAAATTGGTAGTACTGGAGCTATTGCAGTTAACTCCAAAATGCAGACTAACCTTCCTGATGTTTATGCTGTTGGTGATGTTGCTGAAAGCTACTCCGTTATTACAGGAAAACCTATCTATCGTCCATTAGGAAGTACAGCTAATAAAATGGGAAGAATAGCTGGAGATGTAATAACGGGAGGTTCTTTAGAACACCGAGGTATTTTAGGTACTGGTATCTTAAGAGTATTTGATTTGGCTGTTGGTCAAACAGGTATGAATGAAGTAGAAGCATTAGAAGAAGGCTATGATATCGAAATACTTCATAATATTAAACCGGCTAGAGCAGAGTACCTCGGAGGAAAAGAATTAGTTATTAAAGCAATTGCTGATAGAGAAACTGGCAGAATATTAGGTGTACAAATAGTTGGAGAAGAAGGTGTAGATAAACGGATTGATGTATTTGTAACAGCAATGACGTTTAAAGCAAAAGCAGAAGATTTATTCCATCTAGATCTTGCCTATGCACCTCCATTCAGTACAACAAAAGATCCAGTAATGTACACTGGAATGGCTCTGCAAAATGCTATTGAAAAGAAAAATAAGCTAATTACACCAAAGGAACTAACGGAGAGAATAGAAAAAGGAGAAGCTCTTCAAGTAATTGATACCAGAGCACCAAAACAACATAATGTATCAAAAGTGGAGAGTGCAATAAATATACCACTAGGTGAATTACGTGTGAAAAGTAGAGAGCTTGATCGTAACTTACCAACCGTAACTTACTGTAATGGTGGAGTCACTGGGAATGCTGCACAAAATGTTTTGCGTAACTTAGGGTTTAATGATATATATAATCTTTCTGGTGGAAATAAGAATTACCAAAATTATATGAAGAACAAATAATAATTAACATTTAGACCTCGGGTGTAGAGTACTTGGGGTCTTTTTTTGCAAAAGTGTTATATATCCAATACTAAGTTAAGAAGAAGAGCTTGTAAAAAAATGTACTTAAACAAATGAGTGCTTCCCTTGAATTATTGGAACTTCTCTTCCTTATGTCGCTATGGGAGCAGAATAATTATACAAGGTGATTATTATGATTTTTTCGTTCCAGATAGAAATTGATATAATGAACTCTAATCAAACTTACAATCTTGTTTCAAAAGATAAAGAGATGGTGAAAGTTAGTAATTTTGAAAGATAGCGAAGTTTCAATGTATTTCGCTTATTGTAATGAATGATGAAGCATATCTTGGTATAATTGACTATGAGTGTTAACATTTTGTTATATATGGATAAATGAGGGATTTGAATTGGCGTTAAATTTATTGTTACATAAAAAAAATGATATAAAAAATGATAATTTAATCGTACTGATACATGGACTTGGTGCATCTGATAATACATGGAAACAGGATGGTATTTCATGGATAGATCTATTTTTAACTGATGATACATTTAAAAATGTAGATGTAGCGGAAATAACTTATGATACATTCCATTTAGCAAACGGATTATTGGCTCTAATGGGAATTAAAAAACTTAAACTAGGTAAATTTAAAAGTTTTTCTGTTGGAAAAGGTCCTTTTACTACTATTGAAACTTTGGCTAGGGAATTAAAAAGAGAAATTGACTCGAAAAAAATTAAGCAATATAAAAATGTATTATTAATCGGTCATAGTATGGGTGGATTAGTAGCTATAAGATATATTCTCGAGGAACTTGAACATAATCAAACTCATAATGTAAAAGGTATGATTAGTTTAGCTACACCATATAATGGTTCTTCATTTGCTTTATATAATCAATTAATAAAGAGTATAAACAAGCATGCTCAAATTCCATCTTTAGAGCCTAATAGCAGTTTTTTAGATGAAACGATAAGATTATGGCAAAAGCATTTAGAAACAATTAATTTAGATTTTAAATTTTTCTTTGGAACAGAGGATACTATTGTGCCAGAAAACAGCGCCATTCCACATATTGTCAGATCGAAATGGACAGGAGGAATTCCTCTTCCAGGAGATCATAGTGGGATCTTAAAAGTAGAAAATCATAGTTCTATAAGTTACAGACATGTTAGTGAAGCAGTAAATGAGATTTTTGAAAGAGATATTGTATTAAAAAAAAAATAATAGATGAGCAAAGAAAGCTAACTTTAGCAAAATCTATTTCACGACTTAAGGCAAATGGTTTGGATAAAGAACAAGCTTTATATTTTTTAGAGAATAAACACTATAATTTTGAATATTTAAAGCCAACTGACGAAAAACGATTAGTAGTAATAGAAGGTGAGTTTGGACTAGGTAAATCTTTTGCTATTGATAAGATTTATTTAGATTTGTTATTAAGAGCAGAGAATGAATTTGATTTTCCTATTCCGATAAGTATAAATGCAGCACAATTAGACATTGACGTTCAAAAGTATCTAGAAAAAATAGTTCTTGATAAATCAAAAAGATACTGGATTATAGTAGATGGAATGGATGAAGTATCAGTATCAATCGCATCAAATATATTAGAAAATATGCGTATTGCTATTGAAAGATGGGATAATCTCTGCATAATCCTTACAAGCAGACCATTAAGTATTTTTGCTAATATCTCTGAAAAGATAAGAATGAAAGGTTTGAATGAAGATGAAGCATTAGAGATAGTAAATTTTATCAATAATCAGCAAAAACTTTATCATTTTTACAATCTACCTAAAGACATAGAAGTAGTAATTCAACGTCCTCTTTTCGCGATTTTACTTGGATTATATTTAAGAAAAACAAATAATATAATCCCAAATACCAGTGGCTAACTACTAGCATACTTAATAGAAAACGCCTTTAAAAATGTAGAAATAAATGAATCAAATACAAATCAGTTACTAATGAATTTAGCTATGATAAGTACTAGCAGTGGAAATGTTCCTGTTAAAAAGACTGAAATAGGTGACATTGTCGAAGTTAGGAGTCTCTTAAACAGTGGTTTGATTATTGAAGAAAATGGTTACATATCATTTGTTCTTCCGATATTGAATCAATGGTTTGCTGCTAAGTCGTTATCCGAAAATATGATAAATATTAATCACATAATTGAAAAGGGTACTTTAGATTACTGGAAATATCCTCTTATTATTCTAATTACCATATTTAAGGAGGATACTATTGACAATATTCTTCGCGAAATTGTAGAAAAGGTACCAGGTTTTGCTTCAGTACTAATAGAGGAAAGTATAAAAAAATGGGGAATTCATAATGATATAACCTCTTTATCAACACAAGAATGTGGAGAAAAAATTAGAATGACCATGAGTTCTTGGATAAAATCTTTAGGCATCTTAGCTGATATTATTGCACCAGTGGATATGAATCGAACTATCCTACCTATTGGAATAATGAAAGATGACGAATGGTTATATATATCTTGGTATAGGGGAAGAAAAAAACTGCCTGAAATCAATATCCTAGATGGAAATAAGATTGAATATGACTGGCTAAGTTATAAAGGAGCTAGACCAGGTGATAGATCAAGTTGGTATTGGAGATGGACATTCGAGGAATTAAGGGGTAAATTAACAAAAATAATTAAAAATAAGGCATTGCCCATCTGTACAGAGATAATTTATAAAGAATTAATGTGGAGCACTTCCTTAAAAATAGTCAGGAAAGGCTCTTTATACACCAAAAGTATCAGTATAAATGAAATAAAATCTAGAATTGAAAAAGAATATCAGAATATTTCAGATATAAATGTAAATAAAAAACGAGTTCCAATGTCATTGTATAAGGATTACATTGCAAATTTAGAGATTAAAGGTATTAATGTTGTAGAATGTCCGATACCTGGGGAGGATATTGAAAATCCTAAAGACAATTGGGTATGGAGTGCCTACTCCGATGAACAGCTATATATAAGAACTGTAAAAATTTATAAAGAAGTGATTATTGGATATAAAGAGATTGTTGAAACATTCTTCCCATTATTAAAAAATAGGTTAAGGAAGTTTGTACTTTATCCTTTTACTCTAAAAGGAGATTTACAAGCACCTAAAGAAACAGATGGATTCTCTGCGGGTCCGGGATTAAATTGGCACTTAGAACCTTTGCCATCAGATTATAAAGATTTTATTTTAGATATCCAATTTACAAAAGAAGATTCAGATGATTTTCATCTTGATGATAATATTATCTATGAAATTGGTAAAAAAATTAAAGAATATCGTCGAGATGATTGTATGTGGTTAAGTGTGACTCGTACTGGTCAAGTATTAGATATATTCGAGGATACACCAATAACTGACATTATTTATAAATGGCTAGAGCAAGACTTGAAATCAATAAATTGGGTTGATTAGTATTATATAGAGAGTTAATTAAAATCCTAAAATTTACACCCAAATTTAAAGTTACACATTTTGATTATTTTATCATTTGTGTAGCTTTTTTGAATTATTTTTGCCCCAAAAGTTGCTCTTCCTCCTGCATAGCCACCTTTATATTCTTTGTAGTTCTGTAGCTAATATATTATTTCTAATAGAAAACAAAATATTTTTTCCGATTAAATATGAAAAAATAATTAGTATTTATCTATTAAAATGACCGTTCCTGATAATTATGAAGAAAACAATAAAAAAATAGGCGCTTTAGCAAGATTGCATTCCGAAAGATTATGAAAAATAACATATTGATGGAATTTAGTATAAGTATAAAGAAGTTATAATCTAAAAAATTTAAAAGGTGGACCTTAATATGCCAGTATATAGCATTTTTAATAATACTAAAGTGAAAGTAACTCCAACGGAAGCAGCAATAGATGTTGCAGCCGCTTATATAGGAAATAAAACGCTAACCATCTTACCTAGTTTTAACGGACAAGACTATAAAGGTGATACAATCACTCTCTTTATAGTAGGTGGAAGTTATAAAGGACATGAATATTTACCTGAATCGGGTATTACCAAAATACAAATAAGATATAAATATAATTTAAACGTATTCTTATGTAAATTAAGAGAATACTTCAAGGTCAATATTCTTCATGAAGACATAGTTGATTCACTTTCAGATATCAAAATTAGTTAAATGTAACAATTAAAATGGCATTCAAAAATCTCTCGGCTTGATAGGTACATTATTCAACCGAGAGATTTTTAATATTTAGAAAATGTATTTTATTTTCTACACTTAATAAATAAAGTACATTATTTATTAAGTGTAGAACTATCATAACAACCAAAGATAATTTCTTAGATAAAAACTTATTAATAAGAAATTGAAATTCCTTTTTATTCCTTGTGTTTTCTATTGTTGAACAAGGTTCTTTAATTAATAATCTTTTTCTTTCTTCAAGTAACAATCCTACATCTTTGTCTTCCTCTTTTTTTAGTAAAGCTGCATATTAATGTTAATTCAAAACAAATAGATGAACTATTATATGTTATTCGATTGGAAAATATTCTAAGAAGGTA
Source organism: Niallia sp. M35 (assembly GCF_050971705.1). Lineage (NCBI taxonomy): Bacteria > Bacillati > Bacillota > Bacilli > Caryophanales > Bacillaceae > Niallia > Niallia sp. M35. The sequence goes on along the minus strand of NZ_JBPCEP010000016.1, from coordinate 716 downwards.
TCGATGAGGTTTTTGAGGTCGGTGGAAGTATTGGTTGCATCATATTGGTTTTTTAGATGGAGTAACAAATCATAGTCGTTCAATTATATCCCTCCTTTCATATTAATCTTTCTATTTCATAAGTATATAATCCTACTAGTTCACAATTTATTCAAAAAAAGTTTAATTTTTGGTACACTCTCTTCACTTTTTCCCTATAACTCTTTAGATGTTTAATATTAACCGTTTGTCCTAATAGAAGTTAAGATTGCAAGTATCTAATTATAGGGCTGAAATTACTCGAACATTTTCCGGTTATATATAAAGGACAGTTAACTATAATAAAGTCACGAACGAAGTAATCTATTTACTTAGAAAGTTCAAAGTGAAAGGAGATAATAAAATGAAGAAAAAAGAAGTAATTAACCAATTAGAAAATTTCTTAAATGAGGTAAACAGAAGAAAGGAAGATCAACTTTTAAAAAAGTTGTATGATAAGCAAATTCTTGATGAATTATCTTCAGATGTTCTTTATATTAAGGTCATCTTAGAAGGAAGTTCAAATAACGAAATTCTTCTCAGCGAAATGGAAGAATTACAAATTCATTTTGACCATATGAAAGAACTTGTTGAATCAGATCTCTTTAGTCCACTCTATCATTTAATGATAGGTTTAGAGTTCTTTTAGAATAAAAGATCCGTTTAACTGGACTGTGTTAGAAAGATTCCCACTCTTT